>NZ_JADBUP010000003.1:0-20308 GCF_020245605.1 Microcystis sp. M061S2
AATTTTTGCGTTAATCTTCTCTGTGGTTTGATTGCTTACTGTCACCAGCCGAAAAAACCCTCCTTGAAGATGGAATGGGCTTTACCCCCCGCTGCTTAACCCGAACTGGGGTTACTTATGCAAGAACTCTAGTGTAAGCTGTTGTGCAAAAACAAAGGAGTTGAGCGGAAACACTCAACTCCTTTGTTTTCTATGCTTGATTCTATAAAGTGTTATTGTGACTGCCAAAAACTTGCGCTTTTAGTGCATCAATTTCGGCTAATAACTCGCGACGATTTTCATCCTTGAGCAGATAGCGCCAGACAAACCAACCAGTATAAACGATCCCAACTAATTGTAGGATAGGAGCAAGGAGGGGAATATCATCGATCGCATCTAAAACCGCTAGGGTAACTTTCACGGTGACAAAACTCGCTAAAATTGCCCCCAGAACGATTAAAGGTTTTTTGTATCCAGAGAAGAAACTACCGATATAATCGGGGACATTAGCCAGATAGGACATCACCGAATCCCAAACTGGTTCTACATATTCAGACCAAATCTGTTCGGTGCTGCTGCTGCTGGGTTTGCTCAGAGACCCGGGTGAATCCGTTCTAATCGGATTTTTGGTCTCGGTGGGTTGCATTGATTCCATATTAACTGATCCTCATCATAAAGGTTAGACAGTGCGCGAATACGACCAACGGGGGTCAATTTTAACAGACTTAATAGACTAACTCGCTGTTGCCCATATTATCGGATAATTGCGATAGTAGGCGGAAAGTTTCTCAACAACTATTAAGAATCAAGGATTTAGCTTCTCAATTTTATCGTCAGTCTGACCGCAATTCTCTATTCTAACAGCAGGTAGCGATCGGAGTTGAGGAATCAGGGGGTGTCAGTTATCAGTGAACAGTAATCAGTTATCAGTGGGGAGATAGGGAGTAAAAAGCCGGTGGGTTACGGCGAATACTCAATTTTTAGTCAGAGTATAACTTATTTTCGCCTAACCCACCCTACTGGACTGTTTCAGCTAAAATAGGGCAATAGATTTCGGCTTAAAGTCTTAGATTATAGAATTTCTAGCATTTTTCTAATACACCAAATTAGCTGAAACAATCCACTACAGATGATTACCTATTCGTGGATAAGTTGCATGGGTGCGGTGCGAGGATCGATGATTTTCTGACCTAAACCCGAAAATTTGACCGCTAGATTCATTTTTTTGCCCGTACCGAGAATATGGGTCACTTCTCCTTCTCCAAAAGTAGAGTGTAACACTCGATCGCCTACCTGCCATTTTCTTTGATCGGAGACAGCTTTTTCCATAGGAACCACTTTTGGGGTCTTTTTCGGTTTCAGGTTGCTTGTGAGCAATTCTGGGGGCAATTCCTGCAAAAATTGGGAAGCTACCTTCATCTCTTTATTCCCCCAGACATATCTTTCTTTTGCGTAGGTTAAAAATAATTGTTCCTTGGCCCGAGTCACTCCCACATAACACAAACGGCGTTCTTCCTCAAGGGCAATGGGATCGTTTAAACTACGATTATGGGGAAAAATGCCCTGTTCTAAACCGACTAAAAAGACGATAGGAAACTCTAAACCTTTGGCGGAATGAAGGGTCATTAACGAGACTTTTTCTTGACCTTCCTGAAGATTATCTAAATCCGAGGCTAAACTAGCATTAGCGAGAAATTCCTGGAGATTGGTTTCTTCGTTTTCCTCTTGGAATTGTACGACGGCGCTATACAATTCTTGAATATTCTCGATGCGGGTATCAGCTTCCTCGGTTCCCTGCTGTTTTAATTCATCGATATATCCCGAATCTTCCATGATTTTATCTAGGATTTCACTAGCGGATAAATCGGTGATTTTTTCTTGCAGGTTTTGGATAATTTTAGCTAACTTATTGATGCTTTTAGTGGCACGACCGGCGAGAGTATTAACGGAAGTTTCATCGCTGATAATTTCCCATAAAGGTACTCCTAATTCTTGGGCAGCTTTGAGCAAATTATCGATTGTGGTTTTACCGATACCGCGCCGGGGAGTGTTAATAATTCTCAGTAAACTAACGGTATCGGCAGGATTAGCAATCACTCGCAAATAAGCGATCGCATCTTTAATCTCCTGTCGATCATAAAATTTAAATCCCCCGACAATATTATAGGGGATATTATTGCGAATTAAGCCATCTTCAAAGGGGCGAGATTGGGCATTAATTCGGTAGAGAATGGCAAAACTACCCCAATTTAATTCGGGGTTTTCTTGGGTAAATTCTCGAATTTTATCGATAACAAAAGCTGCTTCTTCCTGTTCATCTCTGGCTTTAAAAACATAAATACTCTCGCCTCCTTCTCTGGTGGGAACAAGGACTTTATCGATTCTTTGACTATTCTTTTCAATTAATTTATTGGCCGCTTGCAGAATATTTTCCCGTGAACGATAGTTTTCCTGTAGTTTCACCATCGTGCGAGTATCATCATCGGGTAAACCATCGCCAAAGTCCGCTTGAAAATTGAGCAGAATAGTGAAATCTGCCATCCGAAAACTATAGATAGATTGGTCGGCATCACCTACCACAAAAATCGATCGATCCGTCCAATTCCACTCACTTTTTTTCGTTTCACCATTGGTGGACAAAAGCCGAATTAACTCGTACTGAATCCGGTTAGTGTCTTGGTATTCATCGACTAAAATATGCTTAAATTGCGTGTGCCAATAACCGAGAATAGATTCATTTTGCTGAAAAAGACGGACTGGAACCAGTATCAAATCATCAAAATCTAGGGCATTATTTTGTGCCAATTGCATCTGATAAGCCTGATAAACCTCAGAAATAACCTTTCCCCGAAAATGAGGGTTTTCTCTGGCGTAATCCCTGGGAGTTAACCCTAAGTTTTTGGCATTACTAATCGCATAACGTAGATTGCGAGCATCAAATTTTTTATCGTCTAAATTCATCTGTTTAGTGACGATATTTTTCACTAAACTTTGGGCATCAGATTCGTCCATAATTGAAAAATTCCTTTGCCAACTATGACCATATTCATCCTGATATTTATTAATGTCATAGCGCAAAATCCGACCACAAAGACTGTGAAAAGTCCCGATCCAGAGTTTTTTAGTATAATTACGATAAACTTGAGAAAAGAGTTTTTTCTGTTCGTATTCTTCTAAAAGTTCTAATCTTTGACCGTATTTTTCCTGTGCTTTCTGTTGAGCAAAAGTTTTTTCAATTCTAGTTTTCATTTCCCGGGCCGCCTTATTGGTAAAAGTGACCGCGAGAATATTTTCCGGCTCGACCCCGTGATGACGGATCAAATGGGCGATACGATAGGTTAAAGCGCTAGTTTTTCCCGATCCTGCTCCAGCAACCACCAACAAGGGGCCGCAAAAATGCTCGACAGCAAGGCGCTGAGAAGGATTGAGTTGTTCTAAATAATCGGCTGTGACTGTCATAATCTTTCCATATAGCTCTGCGACCTCTATTAATCAGGCTACATCATCGAGACGGGGATCGGGCATTAGTCAACCCCTTCAAGAAATAAAAATTTTTTGGGCTAGTTTGTTTCAAATCGCTCAAGATTCTAAGTTGTCCTCTACAATGGAATTAGCGGAGACGAAAGTTTCCGTTCACTCCTCACACCACACTCCGTCCGGACAATGTTCGGGCGGTTTCTTATTGAAAATACTCGATCTCTACAAATTCCCTGTTACACTGTATGATCAAAGATTTCTTGGAATCTTTTTGCGTTCAAATGTACTATTACATGAGGGACATCACTTGTCTAAACGTTATTTGTTCACCTCGGAATCGGTTACAGAGGGACATCCCGATAAAATTTGTGACCAGATTTCTGATACCATTCTCGATGCTCTGTTATCCCAAGATGACCACAGTCGTGTAGCGGCTGAAGTGGTTGTCAATACAGGGTTAGTCTTGATTACTGGTGAAATCACCTCGAAAGCACAGGTTCATTTCGTCGATTTAGTTCGCAAGAAAATCGCTGAAATCGGCTATATCAACGCAGATAACGGCTTTTCTTCGAATAGTTGCACCGTTTTAGTCGCTTTAGACGAACAATCTCCCGATATTTCCCAGGGTGTCACGGCTGCTCAGGAAAATCGCGAACTTCTCAGCAATGATGAACTCGATAAAATTGGTGCGGGAGACCAGGGTATTGTCTTCGGTTTCGCTTGCAATGAAACCCCCGAATTTATGCCCTTACCGATTAGTTTAGCCCACCGCATCGCTCGCCGTTTAGCGGCAGTCAGAAAAACGGGTGAACTGTCCTATCTGCGTCCCGACGGTAAAACGCAAGTATCGGTCATTTATGAAGATGGTCGTCCCGTGGGTATCGATACTATCCTTGTTTCTACCCAACACGATGCTACTATCGGCGATATCACCGATAATGATCTCGTCCAACAAAAGATTAAAAGTGATCTCTGGGAAGCGGTAGTACAACCGGTCTTCAGCGATTTAGAGATTAAACCCGATGCCAATACCCGTTATCTGGTTAATCCCACCGGAAAATTCGTCATTGGTGGACCCCAAGGCGACGCGGGATTAACGGGACGGAAAATTATCGTCGATACCTACGGTGGCTATTCTCGTCACGGTGGCGGCGCTTTCTCCGGTAAGGATCCTACCAAAGTCGATCGCTCCGCGGCCTATGCTTGCCGTTATGTGGCCAAAAATATCGTCGCTGCTGGTTTGGCCGATAAGTGCGAGATTCAAGTGGGTTATGCGATTGGGGTAGCTCGTCCGGTGAGTCTCTTCGTGGAAACCTTTGGCACTGGCAAAGTCGCCGATGATGTGATTCTGGACTTAATCAATAAATACTTTGAACTCCGTCCGGCCGGTATTATCCAAACCTTTAACCTGCGCGGTTTACCCTCGGAAAGAGGCGATCGTTTTTACCAAGATGTGGCCGCTTATGGTCATTTTGGTCGCAATGATCTCGATTTACCCTGGGAAAAAACCGATAAAGCCGCTATCCTCAAAGAAGCTTTGACTTCTGCGCTGGTATAGGGTTAAAAATTAACTGAAAATTTTGATTGAGGAGTAGAGTTTCAGGCTCTATTCCTTTTTTATACTAAATTCGTTGAGTATAGGCTACTTATGAGAAGAGGCAAAAGCGGGAATAAATAATCAGATTTTCTAACCTGAAGATTAATCTTCAGTATGCTAGGCTAAAATCTGAAAGAATAACCAATTTTTAGCTTTAATTGACTTTGATCATGGCTATTAGTGGCAATATCTCCCTCGATACCGAAATCGATCACACCTTGACGATTAATTTGCTGACGAATTCCCATTCCAGTGCGAATTAAAACCCCACCATTACTATTATCGCTGGTAATTACGCCCAATTCTGCTAAAAAAGTTTGATCGAAGCGTTTCGGATAACCAATCGGTCGGGAGTAACCGAGAATTGCAGCGGGTAAAAAAGATCGATCGCCGTTATCGGGGTCAGTTTTTATGTTTAAATCGAGATTAAGATGTAAGCGATCGAATTGACCAACAGTTTTACTGGCAATTCCCCGCAGACGAAAATCTAATCCCCCGGCGTTATTTCCTGTCGGTAATCCTAAATCAGCACGAATAGCAAAAGCGGGAACATTATCGTATTCACGATTGAAATTATAGAAAAAACCTACAGATAAATTTCCCACATCAAAACTTGTATCATCACTATTAACTCGTCCTCCCACTTGCGGATCGATGCCGATAATAATATGACCATTGCGAATAATACCGTTGAGGTATTCAATATCAAACTCACCACCGACATTGCTGTTTTCAGGAAAGACTAGACTTCCTCCAAATTCTATCGATTGTTCCCCAAAACCCATACTTTCAGCATCATCAAAAGAAAGGGGACGACCGGAATCAAGATTGTTATGATCGTTGGCAAAAACTGGATTAGTAAAACTGGCGACCAAACCCACAGCAATCAATAAAAATCTTATCATTTTGTCGGTTCCTCTTGATCATTGCTGTGGTCAGGTTTTTTCTCCGTATTAGGAGGGTTTTCTGGAGAGTAATTTTCGTGGTTATGGTGTTGGTGATCTCCCCCCTCATGTCCCTGAGAATTATCAGGTTTTTTCTCAGAATTATCAGGATTTTCGTGATTATGACCTTCGTGAGAAATATCTGTTGGCATTAATCCCATCCCCGGAATTCCTGACTGAAAACGATGATCATGTAGTCCTTCACCACCATAATTTTTTCCTGCTTCCATTTCCCGATGATTAGCAGCCATTACTAACCAAATAGCGCGGGTAATTTGTTCGTCTTTTTGTTGGGGAGTTAGCCAATCTGATGCCAGAATATCATTAACCATATCGTGCAACATATGCAGGTTATCAAAGGTGTTAGATATTGCGGGAAAACGTCGGGCAAACTTGGGACTAAGTCCAGCAAACATCGGCATAAAAGCTCGATCGGTGCGATATAATTCCTTAGTATGGTATTGTTTTCCCACCTGTTTATAAGCCTGTTTTTGTTCCTCTAAAGTTTTCTCATAAAGCAAGTCATACATGGTTCCTTGTAGCCAATGGTAGCCCCAAAATAAGCCATTAACTTTCGGATATTTCTGCCGAAAAGCTTTAGAATAGGGCTGGGAATCCAGATAACCCATATTCATCGGTAATCCCGTGATAGCATAGGGAACTTTTGTCAAGTAAAATTGATATAATTTTTCAATTTCTGCTTCTTTTTCCTCGTTGGTTAATTTGCTGCTGGCTAAAACATCAACGGTTTGAGCATGGAAAATATGCGCCCACTCGAAAACCTGTTCTAAAACACCGTATTTTCTGCCAAAAGTTGGAGAAATATTACCCTCGTCGGGCATAAATTTAGGCGGATTTTTTAAAACCCAATTAATTTTTTGGTATGTCTTAGTTTCTAAATCTTTCGCTTTTCCTGTTACGATATCTTCGTAAGCAAAGGCATGACCAACAGCGATCGCATTCAAGTCTAAAGCTAAATCTCTGACATTATAAATTGCATTGTTATAAACCCCTCTTTGGGGATAAATATGATTACGTTGCTTGTTATACATCCAAGCTGGTATATTGTCAGGAATTGCTTGTAAAGTCTGAGGTTGAGGTGACTGAGTATGTAAATGTTGAGCAATTACGGGAGTAGAAATAAGTGCTACAATTGCCAATAAAATTAACTTTTTCATGATAGTTAAACCTTGAGATTAGGGCAAATAAATTGATCATCTTTTGCTGGTGTATCCGTCCATCCTTGCAGGGTTTCGGTTAATTGTTGACGCAATAAAAGCAATTGTTCCACTTGTTGATCGATCTCAGCAATATGTTTAATTAATTTTTCTTGAATATCTCCACAGGGTAATTCTCCATGGTCATGAATTACTAAACATTCGCGGATCTCTTGCAGACTTAAACCCAAAGATTGTAATCTCTTGACAAATAGCAAGCGATGGACAGTATCGGGAGTAAATAGGCGAAATTGTCCCTCTGTCCTCTCAGGAGAATGAATTAGTCCTAATTCCTCGTAATAACGAATTGTTTTAATTGAAACGCCACTTTCTAGGGAAAGTTGACCGATTTTGAGCATTATTTTTGCTCCTTAATCCTATCGTTACTCCATGATAAAATCTCCCCTTGACTGGAGAATCAAGGGGGGAGAAGAAATATTTTTTTAACTGACTTTACACTCAACTCCAAAACCGACCAAGAGAACTTTTTCTAAGGGTTCTCCCTCCTGGGGACGTTGATAGTTAATAATTTTGCGAATTCGCAGGTCTGGATTGATTAAAGTAATTGAATCCACGGAAACACTGCGAGTATAATTAGTGGTCATTAATAACTCTCTGGTGGTGGAATCAAAGCGAAAAGCGGAGATAATTGGTCTTGCTTCTTCGTAGGCGCGATCACGAAGATAATCCCCTTCTAAATAACCATTATTTTCTGCTTTAACCACAAATAAAAGATTAAGATTTTGTCGTACTTCTTCCCCTTTTTCCGAGATGGTATAGAAACCTAAATTAAACCCGGGGATACTTTCTAAATCGGCAATATCAGGATAGTTATTATCTGTCAGAACTTTCTGTTTAATCTCCCTGGTGAGGGGTTGGATGAGAAATTCAGTGCGGGAACGTTCCACTTCTTGAGCAGCTAGATAATGATAGGTTCTTTCCGTTTGCCAACTACCGACACAATAGGCAAAAAATTGCTGAAAAACTTCGGTATTCATAGATGTAATTATCCTCTTGTCAGTCTCTTAATTTTGAGTTATTTTATCAGTAACTTGTTCCCGATTTTCAAAACCATAACAATCTCGAACCAGATAAAGTGGCCTACCCTTTACTTCTTCATAAACCCTGCCAATATATTCGCCAATAATACCAAGAGTGAGTAGTTGAATTCCTCCTAAAAATAAGACAGCAACCATCAGAGAAGCGTATCCGGGTACATCGATTCCTAAAATAATAGTCCTGAGAATTAAAAAACTAGCATAAACAAGACTAACAAGTGCAATGATAAATCCTACATAAGTCCAGACTTTCAGAGGTAAAAAACTAAAAGAGGTAATACCATCAATGGCAAAATTCCATAATTTCCAGTAATTCCATTTAGTTTGTCCTTGATACCGGGGTTCTCGATCGAATAAAATTGATGTCTGTTTATATCCCACCCAAGCAAATATTCCTTTCATAAATCTTTGACGTTCGGGCATCTTTTTAATTGATTCTACCACTCGGCGATCAATCAAGCGAAAATCTCCCGTATTAGGGGGAATAGGAACCCGACTTAATTTATTAATGACTTGATAGAAACCTTCTGCGGTGAAACGTTTCAACCAACTTTCGCCAATTCTAACCCGACGGGACGCATAAACCACATCATAACCCTGCTGCCATTTTTCGATCATTTCGGCAATTAATTCGGGGGGATCTTGTAAATCAGCATCAATAGGAATGACTGCCATTCCTTGACTGTAATCAATTCCTGCTGACATGGCAATATCTTTACCAAAATTACGGGATAAATTAACCACTTTAATTTGTGGGTAACGTTGATGATATTCCACGAGATTTTTGAGAGTATTGTCACGACTACCATCATTAACGCAAACAATCTCATAACTGGTATTTAGTGTCTCTAAAACCGCTAAAAGTCGCCCAAAGAGAGCATCGATATTTTCTTCTTCGTTATACAGAGGAACAACAACAGATATTTTCACCGGTATTTGATTTGATAGCATATTAATTTACAAAAAATTAGAGAAATTGTCTAACAAATATCAGCAACTAAAACTTGTTCGTACTTAGCAGCTGCTTGCTGCCAAGTATAATGATCTTCGATTAATTTGCGAGCATTTCTAGATAATTTTTCTCGCAACTCTGCCGATTCAAAAAGACTACTAATCGCCGTACAATATTCCTCAATACTATTAGCTCTTAAGGCTGCTAAAGGAACATTATTTCCTGCCACTGTTAACCCTTCTAAACCTCGATCGCTGGCCACCACTGGCACTCCCGCAGCCATTGATTCTAGGGTTTTATTTTTAATCCCAAAACCCGAACGCATTGCCACAACACAAATAGTAGCATGATGAAGATACTCGGCCATAGATGGAACTCGACCTGTGACAGTGATTTTAGAATTTTTTGTTAATTCTATGACCGATGGAGCAGGATTGGAACCAACAAGTATCAGAGTAACCTCAGGATATTTTTGTTGTAAAATAGGGAAAACTTCTAAACTGAAAAAGCGTACTGCATCTATATTAGAACTGTAATCTAGGCCTCCCGTCATAATAATTTGATAACCACTGGGATCGGTTTCTCGATAGGGGAATAGTTCCAAGTCAACGCCGTTGGGAATTACAATAACAGGGCGATTAATGTTCAACTCTTTCATCTGCTCCTTGTCTTCGGAAGTGGTGACAACTATAGAGTTAAATTTCTGACAAAATCTCCGTTCGTAACGTTCGAGAAGTGGTAAATACAATGTATCTCGAATAGGATTAGGACTGACTCCTATTTCTAATTGATTTTTGCAGGTTCTATAGGCTGAACTATGTATATTTACTATAGTTTTAAGCTTTTTTTGCCAATGGGGACGGACAAAGATCTCATTGACGCTATGCTCACAAGTAATAACATCAAATTTTTGACTATCAATGGCATGATCAAGCCAAACTTGAATATCAGCACTATATACTTGTCGAACGTTGGGAGGAGTACCCTGCATGATAAAATCATAAAAACGATTTATTTTGCCTAAAATACTAGGGTTGGGAGAATTGGAATAGGGAAATATCTTTACCTCCTTAACAAATCTTTCCAAAGCTTCAATCTCAGTCCTACTAACATCCGAACTTGGTCGAGTCAGGATCGTCACTTCATGATTCTTACCTAGGTGTTTTAAAAGATTGAAGGTTCTAACTTGAGTTCCCCCTCTGGTGGGTGGATAGGGAAAAGTAGAACTAATCATTAAGATATTCATAGCTATTTTTCTAAACGATTTTCTACCATCATGCGGACAATATCGGTCATTTTGTATCGTGCTTGCCAACCTAATTTTTCCTTAGCTTTGCGGGGATTGCCGCGACTAATGGCTAAATCTGTTGGTCTTAATAAACTTCGATCAGAAATTACATGATCTTGCCAATTTAAGCCAACAGTAGCAAAAGCTGTGGCGACAAAATCCTCCAGTTTTGAACTTTCTCCCGTGGCAATGACGTAATCATCGGGTTGCTCCTGTTGCAGCATTAAATACATCGCTTCAACGTACTCCGGCGCCCAACCCCAATCCCTTTGAATATCCATATTTCCTAAGTGTAAAGTCTCAGGACTTCCCTGGGCAATTCTAGCCACGGCAGCGATAATTTTTTGGGTAACAAAGCGCTCGGGACGTAGGGGAGATTCATGATTAAAAAGTATGCCTGAACAGGCAAAAATTCCGTAGGCTTCTCGATAATTAGCCACTTCCCAAAAAGCCGCCGATTTGGCCACAGCGTAGGGACTGCGAGGACGAAAAGGGGTATTTTCATCGGCAGAATTATCGCCGATATCCCCGAAACATTCACTCGATCCTGCATTATATAATTTAATTTTTGCTCTGGTAAATCGAATTGCTTCTAAGAGATTTAAGGTTCCCGTGGCAATACTTTCTAAGGTTTCCACTGGCTGCTCAAAAGATAAACCGACAGAACTTTGTCCAGCCAAATTATAGATCTCATCGGGCTGAATTTTAATTAAGACCTGTAGGACACTGCGAAAGTCATTCAGTGCCATTGATTCTAGTTTTACCTGTTCCTTGATTCCCAAACGTTTCAGGTTACTAAAAGAGGACATTTGGGCATCCCGGGAGGTGCCACAAACTGTATAGCCGGCTTTTAACAGTAATTCGGCTAGGTAGGCTCCATCCTGCCCCGATACACCACAAATTAACGCTTTTTTACCCATTTATTTACAATAATTTACTTTTGAAGGTTTAACATCGCCTTGGCGGCCTCGCTTAAATAACCGATTTGTCCGTAGGCATAGAGAAGATTATCAAAGCTTTTAGCAGGATCATTGATAAATTTGACAGATTTAACTAATCCTCTCGCCAATCGCTCACCTCCTCGCCTAAATTGAGCCAATCCCGTCCTTCCTGCCACTTCTTCCCGGTAGTGTTCGCTGATGCCTTGCCACCAACTGCGACGCATAAACCATTGACGATTGATTCTTTCTGGGGCAACATTGTGTTCCACCAATGCTGCGGGAAAATAGCCTACTTGCCATTCCTGGGCGAGTGCTAGTTCTGTAGTGTATAATTCCTCGTTAGAGAGAAGTTTTTTGCCAATTCTTCCCAAATTAGGGTCAAAACCGCCAATTTTCTCCAAGAAATCTCGCCGAATCGAGTAATTAACCCCTCGCGGAGTTAAATTCGCCTGGCTGATGTATACCACATTGTCGCCCAAATCGAAAGCCCCTAAACCCGCTGCTAACTCATCGGATAACCAATTGGGTTGACTGTAGCCTTGCGGCCAAATTAAAGTGACTTTTCCCCCCGCTACTGCCAATTTTTCGTTATTTTCGTAGGCATTTAACAGAATTTGCAACCATTGAGGACTTGCGATCGCATCGTCATCCAAATAAGCTAAAATCGGCGCTCTAGTTTCCTTCGCCCCGCGATTTCTGGCGGTAGATAGCCCTAAAATAGGTTCGTAAACGTATTTTAGCCGCCCATCTCCCAGACGCGACTCGGCCACTTGACGGGTTTTATCGGTAGATGCGTTATCAACCACTAAAATCTCACAATCTGGGCAGGTTTGCGCTAAAAGACTATCGATCGCTGCTGCTAGGTAGTGATCGCGGTTGTGGGTACAGATAATCCCTGCTATTTTAGGAGCCATGGCTATCAAGGTTACTCATTCAATACCCTAAAACTTAACATTCCTTTGGAAAAATGTAAAAATGCTTTTTTAACCTGGAGACAGGAGACAGGAGATTGCTTTTTACTGATAGCGTTTCTCGTAAAGATGAAGTATAACCTAATTTGGTATTGACGACCGACTCCCCAAAAGGAAAACTTCCTATCTCACCATTAAGATAACTGCTATAACACTCTCCACTGATAACTGATTACTGATTACTGATTACTGATAACTGATTACTGAAAATATTATGCCGAAAGTAACTGTTTGTATTCCCACCTATAACCGCGCCGATTATCTCAGCTATTCGATTAATAGTGTCTTGGGGCAGACTTATGAAGATTTTGAGTTAATTGTTTGTGATGATGGTTCTTCTGATCATACCCCAGAAGTGGTGGCAGCATTTCAGGATTCGAGAATAATTTATCTACGTCATCCCCAAAATCTTGGTAGAAGTTTAAATATGCGATCGGGTTTTACGGCTGCTCGGGGAGAATATTTTATTAAATTCGATGATGATGATGGACTAACTCCCGAATTTTTAGCGAAAACTGTCCCTATTTTAGATCAAGAAAAAAAGGTTGATTTTGTCTGTACCGATCACTGGATTATTGATAAATTTGGACAAAAAGTTACGGCTGCCACCCAAGAAAATTCAGCGAAATGGGGCAAAGACAGATTACAACAAGGGATTATTCCCGATTTAGAAAGACAAACTTTTTCCTATCAAAGTTTACAGGTGGGTTCGACTCTTTTTCGTTATCAATCTTTAGCCGATGTGGATTATATGCGCTCTCAAGCTGATGGTTGTGAAGATTTTGATTTATTGGTGCGTTTAGCTTTAGCGGGAAAACAAGCTTATTTTCTGCCAGAATTATTAATGGAATATCGTTTTCATGGCGGTCAAACTAGCTTACAACAAGCGGTTCACTTTTTGCAAGCAAAATTGTTTTGTACAGAAAGTTATCAATTTAATGATGTAAAATTAGAGGAAGAAAGAGTGAAAAAGGCGGCTTTTTTACAGGAATCTTTGGGAATAAAATTAATTGAAAAGGGAGAAACCGAAGCTGGGCGAGTTTTAATAGAAAAAGCCTCGAAATTGTCAGGAAAATCCCGACGGGCTAGACTGGGTTTACTGCTTTCCTATTTACCTCTAAACTTGAGAAAATTAGCTTTTCAAGGTTTCCGTCAACTACGCCCCAAAGATTACGCCGAACAGGTGAGAGCCGTATAAACTATAATTTATAGCAGTTATCTTAATGGTCGGCTAGGAAGTTTTCGTTTTCGGGAGTGGGTCGTCGATACCAAATTGGGTTACACTTCATCTTTGTGACCAACGCTACCAGTTTTTTAATTTAACTATCTATGGATACTATTCACGTTACAGGAATTCGTGCCTACGGTTACACAGGATATCTGGCCGAAGAACAGGTTTTAGGTCAATGGTTTGAGGTGGATTTATCCTTAGAAGTTGATATCAGCATTGCTGGCAAAAGTGACGCAATTGAAGATACCCTAGATTATCGACAGGCGATCAAAATTGTCAAACACCAGATTGAAACCGGCAAATTTGCCCTAGTGGAAAAGTTGGCCACGGTTATCGCTGAGGATATCCTAAAACTCGAGGGAGTGCGACAGGTAAGAGTACAATTATCGAAACCTGCCGCCCCAATTCCCAATTTTACTGGTAAAATCACCATTGATATTACTAGATCTCGTTGAGTTTACGGGTATTATCGACTAAACTTCGCGCAAAAGCGTCAAAACGTTGGGAAAGCTTCTCGTCAAGGATTTTTCCTTCTTCGTTGAAGACTTTCCACGCTTGTCCTAAGCTAATTTGTTCGGGAATTACCCAAGCATGAACCCAACGGAGAATAATTCTTAAATCATTGAGGGCGTTACTATTGGATTGGCCGCCTAAAACACTGATTAATCCGGCAACCTTTCCCGATAACTCCTCAAAACTCATTAAATCTAGGGCATTCTTCATCACACCACTGACACTACCATGATATTCTGGTGTCGCCAAAATTAATCCCGCTGCCGATTTAACCGTTTGCTGCATTTTGGCCACATCGGGATAGTCAGAATAGTCATCTCCCCCGTTACAGAAGGGTAAAGAGAGTTTTCTCAGGTCAATTATCTCCGTTTCTACTCCTAACGTCTGTACTCGACTGATAGCAACTTCTAACGCCATCGTACTATAGGATCCCGGGCGTAAACTGCCATTAATACCAACGATTTTAATCATGGAAATTATACAAACTCATAACGACTACATATAAGCTAACAAAAAAAGAGACAATTGGGGAAGCTTAGTTAAAAAAATATGTCGATGGGGCGGAGAGAGCGATCGATCTAAGTTTTAATGGGAGTAGAAAGAAAGATTTATTCCATTTCCCCTCATTGCCATGCCAGAATTTCTCGATTTTCTCAAACATAAATATGCCTATGTGGCTATTGGTGAATTTAAACCGGGGTGTTTTTCCGAGGCCCAAAAACTCTACGAAAAGGCCGTTTCCACCTATTCTACGGGATTCCAGGGGGCTTTTCTGTTGCAAAAACCCGGAACCGACGAAGGAATTGCCGTAATCATCTGGGATAAAATCGATGATATGGAGGCAAATAAAAGCGAAGCCCATGAATTATTGCTGAAATCCATGGGTCCTCTGTTTGCGAAACCTCCTGTCACCGATTTTTACGAAGTATGTAGCGAGATAGAAGGTTCCCCCATTTAGGGATAATGTTTCTTTTCGGTGGCGATTAATTTGGCGGCTAAAACCCCGCCTAGAAAACCGAATAAATGTCCTTGCCAAGAAATCCCCGGACGGGAAGGCAAAACGCCCCAAATTGTGCCACCGTAGAGTAAAAAGACTAAAATTGACAAGAGTATAGAAGGAATATTTCTTTGGAAATAGCCCCGCAGTAATAAAAAACCTAAATAGCCAAAAATCAAGATACTTGCCCCGATATGGATGGATCCGGGAGCAGCAAATAACCAGACTCCTAACCCCCCCACCAGCATAGTTAACCCGGTCACAATAAAAAAGTCACTGGTTTCCTGTAACATCACCAACCAACCGAGAATCAGAAAAGGAACCGTATTAGCAATAAGATGGGGAAAGTCACCGTGTAGGAAAGGTGCGAAAAGAATACCCCGCAATCCGATGACTTGATGGGGAATAATCCCAAAATAGTCTAAACTGCCCCGAAAAACAAATTGATCTAAAATCTCTAATAGCCAAAAAATCGCCACAAAGGTAGCGAGGATTATTGCTTGGGTTTTTATTTCTTGCCGTGATCCTTGACTCATAAGATTGATGGATGAGCTATTTTTTCCCATTATAGCCCCCCACATCAGTTATCAGTTATCAGTGATTCAGTTACCAGTTATCAGGTGTGAGTTTTCAGTTTACTGTTTACTGTTTGCTGCGGGACAAAGAGGGGCTAATTGACAGGAAAAACAAGCGGGATTTCTTGCTTTACAAACTGCCCGGCCGTGGTAAATAATACTAATAGAAAAAGTTTCCCAATCCGGTTGAGGTAGTAAAGCCATTAAATCCCGTTCAATTTTCACCGGATCGTTATTAGTAGTTAAACCCAAACGATTACTTAATCGCTTAACGTGGGTATCTACTGTAACCCCCTCAATAATCGCGTAAGCGTGGGCAAGTACCACATTAGCGGTTTTTCTAGCTACTCCGGGTAAAGTTAATAATTCCGCCATTGTCTTGGGTACTTCTCCCTGAAAATCCTTAAGAATTTTTTGACAAGCACCCTGAATATTTTTGGCTTTATTGCGATAGAATCCCGTGGAACGAATCAGGGCTTCTAACTCCTCTCGCTCAGCAAAAGCTAAGGATTTAGCATCGGGAAAACGAGCGAATAAAGCAGGAGTCACCTTATTTACCCGCTCATCAGTGCATTGTGCCGAGAGAATCACTGCCACCAATAACTGCAGAGGAGTTTGATAATTTAAGCTACAGGTTGCCTCTGGATATAATCGCTTTAGGTTGCTTAAAATCTCTAGGGCGCGCAGTTGAAGCTTAGTTTTTTTTCGCGGGGCGATCACTGGAATAAATCCTGAAAAACTGCTAGGTTAGCCGTGTCGCGCACGATTAAGAAAACTCCTAATCCTAAGAGTAAAACTAGACCTGTTTGCATGATGTTATCTTGCAGTTTAGTTGGGAGAGGTTTACCTACCAAAGCCTCGATTAATAAAAATACTAATTGACCGCCATCAAGGGCAGGTAAAGGCAGAATATTAATCACCGCTAAGTTAATACTAATTAGGGCGGCAAATTGAAAAAGATTACCCGCATCATTACGAGCGATCGCTGCTCCGTATTCAACAATTTTAACCGGTCCTGCTACCTGTTGAACACTGTCTTTGAAGTTACTAACTAACTGCCCAAAACCTTGCACGGTTAATACAATTAATCGTTGAAATTCACCCGCACCTAAGCTAAAAGCTTGACCAAAATTATCGGCTTTCAGGCGAGTTTCTTCACCGTTGGGAGCCAATCTCACCCCAATTTTACCCTGACCATCACTTCCCAATTCAGGAGTAACGATTAAATCGAGAGTTTCTGTCGGGCGTTTGATGGTTAATTTTAGGGGTTGATCGGGGGAAGATTGAATAATGTCACGGAAGTCAATAACGGCATTTTGAGAAGCACCAAGGGGCTGATCATTGATAGCGAGAACAATATCACCCGCTTTCATTCCCGCTTGTTTAGCGACGGAATTTTCAGCAGTGAAAACCTCTGGAATAATTACCCCTTCTTGATAGTTAATTTGGGGAAAACCCACCGTAGCGACTTGGGTAACAAGCAAAAAATAGGCAAAAATTAAATTAGCAATTACCCCGGCACTAATGACGATAGCTCGATCGAAAACGGGACGATTGCGTAATAAATCAGGATCGTTATTGGGAATTTGACTATCGGGATCGTCATCGGGAAAACCAACGTAACCCCCTAAAGGAATGGCGCGGAGGGCGTATTCTGTTTCTTTACCTTGATATTTAGCTAAAGCTGGACCAAAACCGATGGAAAAGCGATTAACATGGATAGATTGCCAACGAGCAGCGGCAAAATGACCTAATTCGTGAACGACAATTAATAGGGCAAGTACACCGATCGCTATTAAAACTGACATGATGATCAAAATATAATGACTTAGCTTTTGTTTATTGTAAGCGATCCTCCCAAGCAGATTGCAAAAAATCTTTAGTTATCGCTAATTTTTCGATCATTTATGCTAAAAGTGATCTTAACCGCCTAATCTGACCCAACGGAGAGCGATCGATGCCTTTGAGTGAGCGCGCCCAGCAATTAATCCCAAAAGCGAAAATCATCAGTTTCGCTAATTGGCCCTATCAGCAAGCAGCGATCGCTATTTGGCAACAAGCGGATGATCAAACTCGCTATCTCGACGATAGCGATTTAGATACTATCGTCAATTTAGAGCCTGATTTACTGGTTTCTAGTCAGCAAGCTCGAAAACTGCGGGATAATGCTAATAGCATCGTCGATAACGCTCGTCAGGCTTTATTAAGCCAATTTCCCACCATTTTTCAACCCGGAGGCGATCTTCATCCACCCCACCGCGCCGAAGCTTGTTGGCGTGATTTCTGGAACTTTTTACGCTGTATTACCTACGGTGTCGCCGGACAGCAGATTCCCTACACCAGTGCCGAGGGATTGGAAAATATGCGTCTTCTTTACCAAGAATTGCAAGTACCATTAGGGGCGATGATTTCGGGGTTAGAAGCCTTAAAACAATACAGTTTAGATTATTTTAGCGACTCAGAAAAAACCGCAATTACTCCCTATTTCGATCACTTAATTACGGTTATGAAAAAGTTTTAAAACCGAGGCATTTAATCCGTGTTAAAATAGTGAGGCCAACAGTTAAAAATGCCGCTCACCGAGGTTAAAACTCCGTTGAACCCATGAAATCATCGGCGCGGGTAGGCCTCTTCGGGCCACCAAAAACCTCGATCGAGTGCCTGGCGGGTCGAGGTACTTTATAAAATGAGGGAGATTCTATGGATGCCAAAGCGAAATTACTAGAATTGATCGCTGGTAGAAATCGCGGACTCCTGGCCACGGAAAGCGACCGCGTGCGGATTTTAGCGGCGATCGAACAATTGGAGGACCACAATCCCCATCCTCATCCCCTCGAAGTTAAACAACTATTAGGGGGCAATTGGCGTTTACTATTCACCAGCAGCCGCGACATTCTGGGACTAGATCGCCTACCTTTTTTTCAATTGGGGCAAATTTATCAATATCTTGACCTGAACAAGGCCAAACTCTACAATATTGCTGAAATTACGGGCGTACCTTGGTTAGAAGGAGCAGTGATCGTCGCCGCTACCTTTGAACCCACCTCCGAGCGTCGGGTTATGGTCAAATTTGAGCGCTCGATCCTCGGTCTGCAACGTTTTCTCAATTATCATTCTCCCCAAGAATTTATCGACGCGATCGAAAGTGGCAAAAAATTTCCTCCCCTCGATTTTTCCTTCAATAATCGTGAACAAAAAGGTTGGCTCGATATCACCTATCTCGATGAAGATCTCCGCATCGGCCGCGGCAGCGAGGGCAGCGTCTTTATTCTGGCTAAGGAAAAAACCTAACTTAAGTAGGTAGGCGTTAAAAGTTGTCAGATCCCCCCTTATCAAGGGGGGATCAAGGGGGGATTAAAGGCAAAATCCATTTTTAATTTAATTATAACCAGCTACTTATTACCATAAGACTAAATACTAGGCAATAGGTAATCAGTTTCTAATAACCAGATTTAGGATTAAGATAAAATTATTGTACTATCATTACTCCCAGGAATTTTACCAAAATGTCTAACGAAACTGTTACTTATAGTCTTGAATCTGTACTCAAGGAAATCAAAGACAGCATCAAGGAGGTTAACCAAAAAATCGATACCCTACAAAGAGATGTCACCCAAAAAATCGACACCTTGCAACAGGATGTTAACCAGAAATTTGACAGCCTACAGAAGGAAGTTAACCAAAAAATCGACACCTTGCAACAAGATGTTAACCAGAAATTTGACAGCCTACAGAAGGATTTTAACCAGAAATTTGATAAGATTGACGAACGGCTAACTAAGCTAGAGGTAGGACAAGCAAAACTAACTGAGAAAGTCGATGGGATGGATAGAAGAGTAGAAAAGGTGGAAGGAACCCAAAAAAATCAAGTTTGGACGTTAATTATTCTTTTAGGAGGAGCGATCGGCACAGCAGCATGGCGCTCTTTCTTTTCTGGTAATCCTTAGAAATATTACTATAATTTCTCACTTTAGGGTAGTTATGAGGGGAAATTAGCAGATGTCAAACTCAGGTTAAAAATAAGGGATGTCTAACCAATTTACAACTAAAGGAAACTTAACCACCCCCAGAAAGAAAGCAACGATTAAGGGATATTTTCAGGTTTCTAATCTCCGAATTTTATTATCGCAATCTTGAACCTTTGCTGCTAACCCCAATGCTTGATATAATTCCCGCGCTTGAAGATATGCTTCTTTCGCTTCCGATATACGTTTGAGTTTATAGTAGGTAAGTCCCAGACTAAACCAAGCTTTCGCTTCACCCCCCCGATCACCGATTTCCCGTGTGATTGCTAAGGACTGTTGAGAAAACTCGATCGCTTTTTGGTATTCTCCTAGGGAATAGTAAACAGCGCCTAAATTATTGTAGGAATTCGCTTCACCCCCCCGATCACCGATTTCCCGTTTGATTGCTAAGGACTGTTGACAAAACTCGATCGCTTTTTGGTATTCTCCTAGGGAATTGTAAGCATTGCCTAAATTATTGTAGGAATACGCTTCACCCCCCCGATCACCGATTTCCCGAAAGATTGCTAAGGACTGTTGATGAAACTCGATCGCTTTTTGGTA
>NZ_JADBUP010000030.1:0-35879 GCF_020245605.1 Microcystis sp. M061S2
ACTCACAGTATAAACAAAATTGCCGCCATTACCATTAACATCTGCTAGGGGTGTGTAAAGCAAAGAAGTTAGAGAATTAATCGAAATCTCATCACCCACATTAATAACTGTGCCATCAGCTAAAGTGATTCTTCCTTTGCTGTTATCTGGTAATTGAGTGACAGAAACAGTTAAAGTATCCCCATCAATATCTGTAGGTGGATTAATATTTAAGGGGATAGGTTGACTATCTTCTGGTAAAGTAATAGTTTTATCCGCATCGGTGACAGGAGGATTATTACCAGGTGGATTCACCGAATTATCATTATCCAGAATTGTGCCAATTCCCTCACCTTGAATCAGGATAGCATTGGTCACTCCTGTTAAATTGACCGTGAAGGTTTCCGTCGGCTCGCTAATCGTATCGCCCTTGACAGCAACTGCGATCTTTTTCTCCACTTCTCCCGGTGCAAACGTCAAAATTCCCGTTGAGGATTCATAATCTTTCCCCACCTGCGCGGTTCCATCTTTCGTTGTAAATTGAGCCGTAACTGTTGTGTTTGTAGGGGCTGATAAACGAACTGTAAAATTAGCAGATTGAGTTCCTGTATTCCCCTCCGTCACTGTGGTATTTTCAATGCTCAAAGACGGTAACTGAATCGGTTCTCCAGTGGGTTCCCCGAAACTGAACCGAAATACTAAATCATCAAAATCGCGATCGCCGCCACCCCAAAAATCTTCCCAGGCCCAGGTCTGACTATCCTGTTGAGCATGGACATGATTTAAACCATCCTCATTGGCCGCCGCAAAGGAAAAGAAAACCGGTGGGGCATTTTCTCCCTTGGCGATCGCCTGCTCTGTCGTCCCGTTAGCGACTAGATACCATCCCAGATATTTCCCAGAAGGGACGTTAAACGTTTTACTATCAAACGCTTTCCCAGAGGCAAAAATTACCTGGTAGCGATCGCCTGACAAGGCCGCATCTAAATAACCCTGATCCCCTGGTTTAATCCCATCAATCTCGCCATTTGGGGTATCAACCAAGTAATAACCCATCTCGTTTGGAAAATCAGCGTCCTCACTGACAGCCTCCACTGTGAGGGGAACCTGCTGTCCTTTGTCTCCAGGTAAGACAATTCCTGCTTGAGCAATATTAAAAACAACATCGTTAAAATCTTGATCTCCTCCACCCGTCAAATCTTCCCAGTTAAACCGCCAGATTCCGCGGCCAAGATGACTACTTTGGGAATGATCAAAGTTATCAGGATTAGCTCCTTTCAGGGAGAAAAAAGCTAACCCCGATTGACCCTGATTTTGTCGATTATTTTCTAACCAATTAGCGCTGGTATTATTCTGAATCAGATAAAACCCTAGACGACTACCCCCCGCAACGGTGAATTCCCGCCAATTTCCCGCTTGATTACCCGAATTGAAGAGAGTTTGTCGGCTGGAACTGCTTAAAGCGGCCTCGGCGAATCCTTCTTCACCGGGGGCGATACCTTCTACTCGACCTGAAGCATCCACCAGAAAGAATCCCACTTCATTATTAAAATCTGCCTCTCGCACTGTCCACTGGACAACCATATTCACCCTTTCTGAGGGATTACCCGGAACGAATAAAACCTCGCCTAAATCATCTAACTGACTGATTTGAGGGGTTCCTGTCCAAGAAGTATCTTGGTCGGAAAAGGAGAAATTAGCAGCCTCTTGATTAACTAATAATGGGACTGATAGCAGAGAATCACTTTGATTAGCTAAGTTATCGCTCGCCGTCGCGCTCACGGGAGCAAGAAAATTGCTAGGAGAAGATGGGGTGAGAGGTGTGACTAGAGGAGTCACCTCTGGCGTTGTCGGAGCCAGCATAGATGGCGCTGTCGCCATCAAAGTCTGATCTACTCCCAAAAGACCTGATCCATCTTCTAGAAGTATTGGGGGAAGTGTTGGAAAATCCACTTATGCCTTCTGCTTGGATGTCTAGCTTGATTCCTTAAATTAATCTTTGTTAGCATCCTAATGGCGTTTCTTTTTACTGTCAATATAAATAACTTATTTGCATATATATATATATATATTATTAGTTTTGCTAATTATGTTAAATCCGTTTTTAATAATATGATTAACTGTCAATCCCACTTTAAAAACCCACTTCCCACTCTCTACTTCCCACTCTCCCAGAACTTTTAAACAGGATTTAGTGTCAGACCAAAATGGGCGCAAGTCTGTCTTGAGGCAATCCCCCGTGAAGTAGGAATAGTTCAATTCCGTTGAGGGTAGTTCACCAACGAAACCATCGTTTTTCGTCTATCATTCCGACAAATGAAGAGAACGATTTAAAATATCCTCAATACCGTAGGGACAAACGGGGGGAAACTCTAACCCCGTCTCTCTAAAGGCATCGCAACAAGCAACAGCATAGAGTTTAAATAGGCTTTCATCAGTTAAATATCGCCTTAAACTGGGGCTATCGTCCAAATAAAGCCTAATATTAGCTCTTTCTCCCTGAATAGTTCCCAACCAACCCCTGGATCGCCGTTGAGGTTGATAGTCCCACTTTAATAAATGATGCAAAATTAATCTGAGACTAGCAAGTAAGCGATCGCGCTCCCGTTTCGACAAATCCCGCACCTCTTCGACTAAATTCTCAATATCTAACTCGGAAAACCGACCGGAAGCTAATAAATCGGCCATTTGTTCGGCCCAAAGTCCAAAGTCTTGCTCATAGGATGCCGTCATCGATTTATCTCCTTCTAAGCTCAATTAACATTATATTAATAATCCGCCAACACTGAGCGCTTAAAAACGGATTTACTATCATAATGTGTTGTTTTCTTGATTGTCTGAAGATTGAACACGAAAGGGAGGCGCGACATAATCGGAAGGTAAATAATTTTCGGGGATAGTTGTTGTATTTCCATCTCGTAGGGAAGTGTAACTGGGAGAGAGAATCTCAATCCCAGCTTCATTACACTTGTCTTGAATATTCTGATGGAGTTCTGAATAAATTATTACCATCAAATTGGGTTGGTTAGTGTAAGCGTTTAACTGATAACTGATGTAAAAATTATCCAGGCTAGTTTGCAGGACAAAAGGGGCGGGTTCTTTGAGAATATGCACAGTTTCTAGAGCCGCTTCAATTAAGGTTTTGTGGGCTTTTCGCCAAGGCAGATCGTACCCTAGGGTAATCGTTGTCTGAATAATTAGATTTCTGTTTAATTCCCGCGAGGAAATACTAAAGTTAATCACATTACTACTTAATAAAGATGAGTTAGGAATAGTAATGATTTTATTAGTGGGAGTGCAAATGCGAATGACTAGGAAGTTTTTTTCAATTAGATCGCCAATTACATCTCCTACTTGAATGTGATCTCCGATGCGAAATGCCCGGGTATAGATAAGAATAATTCCCCCGATAACATTGGCGATTGCCGAAGTAGAACCAAGAGATAAAAGAAGACCAAGAAAAACAGAAACACCTCGGAAAGCAGGGGAATCAAAACCGGGCAAATAGGGAAAAGCAACTATTGCTGCTATGGCAATAATTATGACTAATAGGATATTGTAAGTCGGTTTAGCCCAATCAGTATAAAAACCAGGAATAACCAGATTTCCTCTTTCTATTGCTGTAAAAAAGGGCTTGATTAGCCGGATTAAGTAGTAAGTGATAAAAATGATTATGGCAATAATAAAAGCATTGGGAAGATATTGGCCAATGGACGACAAAACCAGTTCTAATGATTGATAAAAATAACCTAAAATACTGTCCCCAAAAACTCTTGTCCAAGGAAATAAACGAAGTACAAATGTGGCATAATTAAATAATAATAAAAACAGAACAAAGAAGCGAATTATCCGAAGAACTCGCAGCCAAAAAAAGCTGATTTTAGAGGAAGATACGATCTCAACATTCCCGATTTGAATGCCCGGTGTCAAGGATTCAATCAAACGTCTAATAAAGGGAAATAGCTTCCCTGAAATTTTGATAACTGCAAAGCTAATAATCAGGAAGGCAAAGCTGGCTATAACCGTATAAATGATGTTCTTAAGTAGTTGTTCGGGTTTTCGATCTTGGCGATATTGAGCGATAGCAACCTGAATTTTTTGTAAAGCTTGTTGAGCTAAAACCTCCGGTGTTGAACGATAGGCTTTTGCATCTCCCTCAGTCACCGTTAGAATTACTTCTTGATCTACACTTAAATAAAGTGAGTTATCATCAGGAATCTGCTTAATTGTCAGGTTCTCAACAGGAATAGAATCATTTTGAGCAATTCTTTCAATTCTCCGGGTAATAGCGTTAGCTCTCTCCTCCGCCGAAAATGAAGAAACTCCCCGTCGGATAAAAAAGAGGGGTTTTCCATCTAACATAACTGGAAAGCCGTCAATTTTGTTTTCCGGTTGTGTCGGATTTTGAGCTATTCCCAAAAGAGGAGAGGTGAGAGTCAGTAGTAAAACTACAACAAATATTACCAAAGTATGCCCAATTTTTTTCATCCATCCTCTAGCTCTAGATGGTGTAGTTAGCATTAAATATCTTTGATTAATATCGACAAATGGTACAAATTTCATAGGATTAAGTCAGATTTGTCTGTGTGTAGTTGGGTAATATTTAGACATTAATTTCCCAGGGTGAGGTGTAGATAACCTAGGCTGAGACAGGAGAGGGAATTAAGTCAGAAGTGCTAGATTTAATTTCATTGCTATGGCGTTTACGAAAGCTCTTATGAACCATAACTTCCTTAATAGAATATCTTTTTTGCTGAGAGTAAATTACCAATCATTCCCAAAATAATAGCAATAATCGAGACGGATAAAAAAGAGAAAAGCATTCCGTGGGTTGCTACCAGCCGCCGCCTTGCCGTACTATTAATACTTGTATCGGAGGTTTGATAACAAGCCGCCATACAAAAACCTTGATAGGGAAATTCCGTCCAATTAGGTCGATCGCAATCGAGAAAAACTAGGCCTTTACCATCATGATAGTAGCGCACTGCATATTCTTGGCTGTAGATCAATTGACCAAATGTCAGCAAAAGTTAGTAAAATCATCTAGTCACACCAGTCAATAAAACGCCGTAGCAAGCTTCGGGAATTGTCAAAACCGAGATGTAGTTACTCGTTGAGCATCACAAAGGCCAAAATATGGAGCGTTATTTATGGGCCATTTATCCCTATCCGAACAGATTACCTCGGAACTTCTGGCAATCCTGATCGAAGAAGAAGTCACCTATCCCTGGGATGTAACCGCTGTTGAGAGTAATGATCCCTTAGACGTCACGGAAACGCCTTTTTCTCTGTGTGAAGGACTAGAAGCGACGGCGATCGAGGCACAAGCTCATAGATTCTTTAGCAGTTTACACCAAAAATTCCCGACAGTTTCCGTTTCATCCCGGTCTAATATCTTTGATAAATTTGCCTCTTTACTACCAGCCGAATATTTAAATCGTCTAGTAGAAAGTGCTGAAAATCTAGTTAATAGTCAATTAGATGACTTTGATCGCCTTGTTGTTTGTCTTAGCGAGCTTTTTCCCCAATGGTCTCCAGAAGATTTAGAGGTTTTTGCCCGTCCCTACGCCTATACTATGCGTAATGGCCAGAGCGAAACCACTATAGAAACCGAAGATTGGCAAAGTCTTTCCGAAATTGAACAAATTCGCCGGAGTGCAGCCATCGCCAGCCAGATTTTCCGCGACTTGTCTTCTCCTGAATAGTCATCTCGTTATCAGTTACACTGCATTTAAACTACCCCTTAGATATTTTAGTACAAATGCTCAAACTCCCTCTCCCAAGTCCGGCACTCCCTTCTCCCCTCTCCCCTTAGTGATTACTGTTTACTGATCACTGAAAAAACCCCTACTCCCAATTCGGAGATATTGCTAGGTAAAAACGAAAAGTGCTGCCTTTACCTAATTCACTTTCTACCTCCATTTGACTTTGGTGTAATTCCACTAAACGACGGGTAATCGCTAAACCGATACCACTACCCCCAGAATAACGGGAACGAGAACGATCGGCCCGCCAAAAGCGCTCGAAAATAAAGGGTAAGTCTTCTGCGGCGATACCGATTCCCGTATCGATAACGGCAATTTGTAGGCGATTTTTGTCCCTTGTCACTTGCAGGGTAATTGCACCATGATCGGTGTAACGAATGGCATTACCGAGCAGATTAACTAAAATTTGTTCGAGGCGATCGGGATCGGCCATGACAGATGGTAAATTGGGGGGACAATCTAACTGTAAAGTCGGTCCATCTTCTAATAATTGATCGGCAAATTTTTCGATAAGAGAATTTAACAAAGTTAATAAATTAACAGGTTGCAGTTTAATCGAGAGATAACCAGATTCCGCTCGCGATAGCTCCTGTAGATCGTGGGTTAAACGTTCTAACCGGCGGGTTTCTTTCACTAATTTCTGATAAAGTTCTGGATTAGGTTCGATCGCACCATCGGCTAATTCTTCTAAATATCCCCTTACCACAGTTAAAGGGGTTCGTAATTCGTGGGTAAGATCACCGATTAATTCCTGGCGACGTTTTTCCACATCAGCTAAACTAATCGCCATCTGATTAAAACTGATGGCTAATTGATTTAATTCTGGGATTTCGCTTTCTGGAACTCTCGCCGATAAATCCCCTTCCGCAAAATTTTTAGTGATTTGTTTCATTTGTTTTACCGGTTTCATAATGCGTTGAGAAACCAAAAAACTCAGATAACCAGCCGTACTTCCTCCCGCAATGAATGACCAAATGGCACTACTATCCCAAGCCGTCTCAAAACCCCTAACCAAGAAAGTTCTCGCCGAGCGCACGGTAAAAAATCCCTGCCTTTCTAACTGTTCCAAACGTAAAACAAACATTCGCGGAGAAGATAATTTAGCAATGATAATAAAGCTACTTAATCCCACCACCATAACGAGGAGATGCGATAAAAATAATCTGGTTCCTAAGCTTAATTTTGGTGTCCGCATATTTGTTAAAAAACTCTATTTGTTGTCAATGTTATTGACCTTGTTTCTCATAAAGATGAAGTATAACAGGATTTGGCATCGACGACCGACAACCGAATCCAAAAAACGAAAACTTCCTACCTGACCATTAAGATAACTGCTATATAGCAGTTATCACACCTGTGTGGCACAGTTTAACCTTTGCTGATTAAGCTTTTCAACATCGATAATGTACCTCTTGCGAACAGGAAACGCTATATATTCGCCCATAGCATCTTGAATAAACTGACGGGAGAAAAAATCCTCATAGATATCTTCAGGGATGGCTCAATAAAAGAATTCTATCGGGTTCTTCCTGTGGAAGAATCTCTCCTTAAGCCATGCTGTGAGGGAAGAATAGGTCAAAACCTAACTTTTTGCCGCTCTATGCTATCCTATCAAGATGCGCTACTCTGTTAGGAGATGATTTTGCTTGAGTCATCTGCTCAAAGTAGCGTCTGTTTTTTTAACCCTTACCCCCAAAAGAGAATCTTTTCTGTATGCTAGAGGCTAATAATCAGGGAGAGAATCAAATATTTCTCTATGAAGTTGTTTTTTCGGGTTCTTCTGGCTCTTTGCCTCAACGCTTCTCCCGAACAGTCCTGCGAATACCTAAAAGCCGCATGAGTCAAGAAACACAGCGCCTCCTGCGCCAAGGTGCCAAGATTCTCAGTATAAAGCCTCTTGACCAAGAAACTGTCTCGATCAAGCCTAGTTTACCCCCCCAACCCTGGTGGGTAGAGATCACCACCAGTCAGCCGAAATGTCTCTATTATTTCGGTCCGTTTGAGAGTTTTTCTGAAGCTTTGTCCCATCAATCTGGTTATATCGAAGACCTACAATCGGAATCCGCCGTGGGAATTAACAGCGAAATTAAACAATGTCAGCCCGAGGTTTTAACTCAAGAAGATTTTTAATTTATGGTATCTAATTATACAGATTTTTAGGAATAGTTAATTTCCTCCTGTTTTCGTTTAATAATGCCTTTACCTTGACAGAATTTACAGGGGACGGATTCATTCTCCGTCTCTAGATAGATTCTTCCCTTGCCTTGGCAGTGGGGACAGATAATTTGTTCTTCCCACCAATAATTCTCTAAAAAAGCCTCATCGGTAATATAGGTAAAATCTTCAAACATTGGCTTGTCCTCTTATCGTTCAGATAGCTTAATCTGGATTCATCTTTCAACCTGAGAAATTGAAAATCAGTTTTACCCCCATCCTAAAAAAGATCGGGTTCATTCTTTTTGAAAATTAAATTACTTCATATTTATTTATATTTATTAATATACAATGAGTGTTCACTATCAATCTTTGCTAAGTAGCCGACGATAAATTTTCTTTCTCTTGCCTATTGCCCATTGCCCCTTGCCGCCAAAAAATCCTCCGCCTGTTAGCTGCGGTGAGAAAATGGGCATAATAAGAAATGTAGTGGGCTGTACAGTTTTAACTGGCTCTATTCCATGTCATCAGCAAACGAGAAACCTCAGACCAAGCTGCCTTCCTTTGCCCAAAAGTTAGTGCAATCGGGTTATATCACTATCCCGCAACTACAAAAGGCAATAATCCAGAAGCAGAAAAGTCATCTATCTCTACTGGCAATTTTACCCCTGATCACCGGTCGTCCTTTACCCAAAGAGGCACTGGCATACTACCGACTCGAACAACTGTCAAAATTAAAAGCCAAGTATGGGGTAGAATATCTTGACCCTGAAATTGAGACGATCGACTGGAGAGAAATCGAGAATCTGTTTCGCACAGTCCTTCCCTTTGAAATTTGCCGTCGTTATAAGATCCTGCCCCTACAAAAACAGCAATCCGCTGCCAATGTCCTTCACCTAGCCATGGTGGATCCCGCTAATCAGGAAATTCTCGATGATTTACGTCGTATCCTCCGGGATAAAGAATTGCAGTTTGAGCGTCGTGTCATTGATCGGGCAGATTACCAGAAATTGGTCGAAATCTATCGTTATCGTCAAGAAGAAGCCCCATCTGGCCATCTTCTTCCCCAAGAACAAGATCTAGAGAACAGAGTTGACATAACCGATATTTTTGAAGATTCCCAATCTCTGTCCCATCTCAACCGCGAATTAGCCGACGAGGATCTAGGAGTGGTTCAACAGGCCAATCAAGGGACGATCATCAGTGTGGTTAATAATATCCTTGTTCAAGCCATTGAAAGCAAAGCGACGGAAATTCACCTAGAACCCCAAGAAAATCAATTAACTATCCGTTTTCGCCAAGATGGTCTCCTGCGTTCTGCCTGGGAACCGATTTCTCCAGAAGCGACCCCGGCGATTATCTCACGGTTAAAAATTCTGGCTAACCTCGATGTCAGCGAGAAATCGCGACCCCAACAGGGAAAAATGACCACAACTTTTTCCGGTCGCAAAATAGATTTTCGTCTCCACACCCTACCCCGTCAACAGGGAGAAAAAATTCTCCTGCGGGTTTTTGATTCTCGATCCCCACTTTGGCCCCTCGATGAGTTGATTACTAGCCAAGAAACCTGTAAACTGGTACGCACCATGATCGAGCGCCAGGCGGGGTTAATTCTGCTCACCGCACCGGCCAGAGGTGGCTGTTCCACCAGTTTCTATTCTCTACTAGCCCATCGAAACCGGGGTGGGGTTAATATCGCTACCCTAGAAACCTCGATCGAACGCGGCCTTAACGGTATTACCCAAGTGGAAATCGCTGATGGTCAAAGTCGAGATTATGCCTCGATTTTGCCCTCTTTCCGGAATCAAGATGTGGATATCATCGGTATCGATCGCCTGGCGGATTCTGCCACCCTTACCCATGCCCTAGAAGCGGCTTTGACTGGACATTTAGTTATTTCTAGTTTACCCCTCAATGATGCCTTTGCCGCGATCGCTCGCCTCAATCAATTAGCGGAGCCGGCCCTAGTCGCCGATACCCTAGCTGCAGTGATCAATCAAAGACTGGTGCGACGGGTTTGTCCAGTTTGTCGGCTGAAACATCAACCAAAAAGGGAGGAATTAGCTAAATTTGGTCTTTCTCCCGCCCAAGCTGCTCAATACAGCTTTTATAAAGCTAATTCCCTCACTGCCGAAGAAATCATCCAAGCGCGGGAAAAAGGCAGATTATGCCGTCATTGTCACGGCATCGGTTATCAGTCCCAGATTGGGGTCTTTGAAGTAATCACGATTACCCCTGACCTGAAAACTTGCATCGCTGAGAATAAATCCGCCGATATGCTCAAAAAAGCGGCAACACAGGCAGGATTCAAGTCTCTCCTCGCCTACGGTTTAGAATTAGTCCACCAAGGTTATACTACCCTAGAGGAAATCGAGCGTGTCATGGCTGATCAATTAACTTTACCCTCCCTCTCTGCTGCCAATAATCCTGAGATTCCCCCGGATGTTTTCGGGAGAATCGAGGCGATCGAGCAGTTATTACAGGCTCTCAACCGTGAATTACAGTCACTAAAGCGGGAAATTAGCCTAAATTCGCCCACAGCTTCCCCTGAGAGCGCAAATCCGACTATTCTCGGCCAGGAGTTGCCTGATTTGACTAATTCAGTTCTTCCTTCCCAAAACCGGTCATCGGATAAGGAAATGATCGTTTCCGCTGCCCCTGTTTATGAGGAGTTAACCGACCCCGGCGATTGGGAACAGTTAAAACGGGAACTAGACCAGAATCAGTATCTGATCGTCTCCTCGGAAGTCAATACCTCTTTTCCTTCCGCCCTCGATCCTTGGTTCTAGTCGGGGAAAAGAATTAAAATTTAAGCTGGACAATATTTGAGAACTAAAAAGTAATGACCACAGAATTAGAAACCAAAAAAGTTACTCCTACTCGCTGTTTAGTTGGTGCGGCAATTTCGGCAGCATTGGGGACAATTCTCTATTATCTCACAGCAGCGATCGGTCATTCTTTTTACTCAAAACCAATGGTTGCTCACAGTTCGATCGCCTTGAGAATTGGCAGTGCTGTCCGGACTTTAGTTTTTGGTTTAGCTTCTCTAGGAACCTTTATTTTTGTTTTTGTCACCATTGGTTTAATTCTTTTGGCTATCCAATTACTACTTAAACGCCCTCAACAAATATAAATTATGAATGATGAATGATGAATTGGAAGTGGGGAAGTGGGGAAGTGGGGAGCTTTTCAGTGATCAGTTTACTGATCACTGAACACTGATAACTGATAACTGATTAACGGACATTTTGAGCGATAAAATCTTCGATGAGTTGTTCTAAAGCGGCCGAGGAGGCGCGGGTAATCAGAAAACATCTAAACTCTTGGCCTTGACTGAGATATTGGGAATAGGCCGCCTGTAAAAAAGGTTTATAGCCGGGGTTTTTGCGAATATACACCTCAAAAAAGGCCAAAGATAGGGAATGGGCGTAACTATCGATCACATAGGGTGCGGGCAGGGTAAGATCGGCTACGGATTCGATCGCTTCGTTAATTCCCGCATCTAGTACCGAAAAATCAACGTGAGCTTGACCTTCAATCAGAGTTAAATATTTATTTTCGGTATTGAGCAGGGGAAAAGAGCGCACCTGTTCAAAAATAGCGGGGGTAGCGGGATCGTAGGTTCCTGCCGCTACAAAAGTGGGAATTTCGATCTTAGCTAGTCCTTTAGCCCCAAAAATACTCCAATTAAAGGGATTAACCGCAAAAATCGCTTTTATTCGCGGATCGCGAAAATTGTATTTTTCTCGGGGTAAATCTAAAGCACGACACTGCAGCAAGAGGGAGACATTGAGAAAAGCTAATCTTCTTTGGCAGTCCCGTTGTAAATTCTCGAAATTGATCGTCGCTCCACCCACGGCTAAGGCTGTATAACCGCCGAAGGAATGTCCACCAACTCCCACATTATCTAAATCTAATTGCCCCTGAAATTCCCTAGCGTTGCGTCTTTGCAATTCATCGATCACAAAAGATATGTCCAATGGACGATTGACAAATTCGTTGCTATAAAAAACCGTCCGCGATAAACCGGCGAGTAGATTCTGTACCTGTAGGGTATCACTGCCGGGGTGTTGGGGCATGGCAACGAGATAACCGTAACTAGCCCAATGTTCCGCTTGTCGGACAAAATCTTCGGGACGGGAAGCTAAACCGTGGGAAAAGACGATAACGGGGGTTTTCTGGGTTAATTGTCCCTTGGGTTTGACAATGATCAGATAAAGTTCCCTCTGACGACGGCCATCGGTTAAATCCAGCCGCATTTGTTCTACTTGTCGCGGTCCCGGTTGTCGGGGGTCGGTCATGGCGGTAAAATTAATTTCACCAGCCTTTTTAGCTTCTTCTAAGGATAATTGCGCCACCTTTTCCGTGAATACTGTGGTCGCTTTCAGGACGATATCGATCGCCCTAGCTAATCTTTGCACTCTTGTCACATCAATCTGCATATTAGTAGGCAGATTACGCAGCAGGTTAAGAATAGTTACCCCTCCCGGTTCAAAAGCTGATTTAATTAGGGCAGAACGCAGGGCGAATTTACCATTAATCCCCCCTTGAATAGCGATCAGTTCCCCTAAAAGGTTGAGGATATCTTCCCCCATTGTGGTGTTAAAAAAGCGCGAGATCAGGACGGGATTAACTTCTTTACTTGTAGTTAAAGCTTGGCGAAATTCTCTTTGTTGTTCGGGTGTGGTATTACCCAAATATTGTCTTAGATTAGCGTCGATTCTGCCAGTCTTGACAAAGTTTTCTAGGGAACTAATTTCTAGGGTACGACTAAAGGGCGGTAAGATAAAAGTGATTCTCTCGGCCGAGAGGACAGGAAAGCTAGTCAGTATCGTTCCCAAGCAACCAAGAGCGATCAAGCGACCAATTTTAGCTAATTGCAACAAGTTTTTCAGCTCCTTTTCTTTCTGCGATCCTATTCCCTCTGGATTATAACAGTAACTTCGCAGTTTTTAACCGTTTTCTTGCTTAATTATCAACAAAAATTATCAATTTGCCACGGTCGATAATCTTGACCTAGAATAATAGGCAACAAGTCTCGAAAATTCCAATCTTGCCGATTTCAAGCTACCTAACCGATCACCGGTCGTGATTTCAGGGTAAAAATGCCAAAGTTGCCACCACTTTCACACCAAATTCTTCCTCAAAAACAGGTTTTTTATAGTCTAAACTCCACAATTCTAAAGCACAATCATCTTCAGCATTATTGGGAAAAAGATGCAGATGTAGGGTTCTATATTCAGGATCGTACTTACATTCAATCTTTTTAATCGCTCCTATTTGTCGCCGATCTAAAGCCACAGCCAAGCGCAGTATAGCACTTAAATGTCTGACCATATACTGATAGTATTCAGTTAATTTCATAAAATCATCGTGCCTTTTCTTCGGCTTACTTTTGCGATGATAACGAGCTATATTAGCGATAACTTCTAACTCTATTTCCGTATAGCCCAACAGTTCACCATTGCGAATTAAATAATAGGAATGTTTATGATGGGCAGCATGACTAACATATAAACCACTATTATGCAGTATAGCCGCCGCCCATAATAGATCTTTAGCCTCCTGATTCCAAGAATGTAATTGTGCTTGGGTTTGCTCGAACAAAGACAGGGAAAATGTCGCTATTCTCTCGGCCGATTCTAAATTAACTTGATACTTTTTCGCTATTTTCAAGACACTGCGCTGACGAATTTCACTCTGATAAAGTAACCGATTATCAATTAAACCATGCGTCAGCATCCAATCGACGATCACCCCCTCTCGCAAGGCCCTTTCACAGAGAACTAACTTATCAACATCTAACATGGTCATCGCTTCCAAAAGCACGATCGAACCAGCTAGAATTATCTCGGCCCGTTTATCGGACATCCCCAGAATTGCCAGTCTTTGGTTATAGTCCAAAGTGGCGAAACGTTTAACCAATTCTTTGACATCTTTGCGGGTTAATTGATAGCCATTTAAAGGATTGGGAATTAACCCCAATTTCTCCAAAGCATGGATAGTCATCAAAGTTTCGATCGTGCCAGAAGTTCCCACTAAACGCGGCACTTCTCCCAGCTGTAAATGATGTTTAATTTCCTCTACTGCTCGCTCCAACATTCCGCGGGTGTATGCTCTTAAATAGGCCAATTCTGTGGTACTAATGGGATCGGTAGTGATTAAATCTTGGCTCAAACGTACCGCGCCGATTTTGGTACTACTAAGAAAGCGAATTTCTTGACTATCAGCTAAGATTAATTCCGTGGAACCACCACCAATATCGATAATAATATGGGCTTGATTTTGGAAATCCATTCCCGAGACGACACCGAGATAAATCCGGCGAGCTTCCTCCTGTCCGGAGATGAGATTTACAGAAATACCGACTTCTTTCTCGATTAAAGCCAAAAACTCGTCACCGTTGGCCGCTTCCCGGGTGGCGCTGGTGGCAACAGCGATAATCTGATCCGCCTGGAGACTAATAGCTAGATCGTGACAGCGTTTTAAAGCCGCGATCGCTCTTTCCATGGCCGCTAGGGTTAATTTACCAGTTTTTCTATCTCGATCGCCCAGACGGACTGTATCCTTTTCTCTGGCAATAATCGTAAAAGCAGGTAAAGACGGTTCAATTTTCACTACTACCATGTGAACCGAATTCGTACCAATATCGATCGCCGCTAGGATTTGGACATCGGAGGCTTTTGCCTGGGGCGCTAGTCCCCGATTGGGTATAACTTGATTAGAAATATTCACCATCGCTTATCAGTGATCAGTTACCAGTCGGGGGATAGGTGTTAGGGCTGGTCTTATTATCCCTCTAATTGTCCGCCTCGGCGCCGCAATTTTAGCTTTGTCTAGCAGTTATCTTATTCGTCAATATACAATTTTCGCTGCTCCAGGGCCAATTGTCGGAATTCCCCTTCCCCAAATTCTCCCTCCCTGGGACGGCGCTCTCCTTCGGACTCGACTAAATAGATATAATCACAATCAACCCCTTCTAGATTGGTATTTTCGGCGATTTTCCAAGCTTCGATACAAGCACCCGTCAGGGTGGCTGCCTGTAAATTGGCTCTCATCACGTTACTATGGGCTAAATTTGCCCCTTCTAGATTAGCGTAGGCTAAATTTGCCTCGCTGAAATTTGCCCTAGTCAGGTTGGCATTTTTGAAGTTAAACCCGGAAAGATTTAGTCTGCGAAAATTATAGCCAATATAAGCTTTATTTTCCCCTTGACCAGTAACCAGAAGATTTCTCATCGCCACTTCGTCCAGAATTGTCTTTTCCCAACGCGCTCGCTCGATGCCCGATACCAGATAAAATCGAGTTCTAGTTAAATCTTTTGCCCTTAAATCAGTGGCTTTTAACTGCGCTCCCGTGAAATCGGCTTCTTGGAGATTTGCCCCGCAAAAATTTGTACCTTTACTGGCTAAAAAAGCAATTGCCATGGATTTCGTGATCGTTTCTCCCGATTCTTCTAGGGATAACCAGGCCAGATAAGCGGTGAATAAAGTACCACAAACCCCAACCATCAAAGCTATAGAAAAAGTTCCATTCATCACGGCTATTCCTGCTAACGCTCCCTGAAAAGCCAAGATAATTACTGTTGATAAAGTTAAAATTAAGCTGATAAAAATTGCTAGGATAAAACTTATTGCCTGTCCAGAAATCAAGGATAAAACTAAGGGCAATCCCCCAACTCGCTGACGATAAAACATTCCGTAAATTAGAGATAAAATCGTAATTATCACCGCGCCAATGATTTTAAATTCGGTTACATCCGTCACCAGCATTAAAGCTAGATAATAACCAGCTAATCCCCACAGTAAACCGCAGACAGCCGCTATTAACCAAGAAATTAAGATTAATTGTAGCCGACCGCGCTTTAGTAATCCTGCCCTGGCCTCTGTAAATTTAGTTCTCTCTAAAATAGCCCCTTGAAAATTAGTCCCACGGAGGTCGGCTTGACTAAAATTAGCCCCCGATAAATTCTGTCCGCGAAAACACTGTCCTTTTAATTTTACTCCTGTAAAATTGCGTTTCCCTTTGGCATATAAATCCAGTACCTCACTTGCTCTCATAGAAATTACGGAGATCTGTTTTTTGCTTGATTGATTAATGTAATTCATAAGCTGTTAAGTATTTAAATTGCTTGTTGAGATCAGGCAAGAGGCAACAGGCAAGAGGCAACAGTAAAGGGATTGAGGGAGATTTAGCTAATCTAAGGATGGGCGGTTAAAATGCGTCTTAGCTTAACAACTATTATCTTTTAAAAATTAGCTTTGGTTATTTTTGTAATTTATTAATTAAAAATAATGATGATGATAATTTTAAGGAGAATAATGGGATTGATAGAGATAATAGGATTTCATTTACAGGAATCATACTAAATCCTGTTTAAAAGGTGTAGGAGAGTACCGGAGCGCCAGAGCAGGGAGAAACAATTCATAACTTGGGAGTTAATCACACTATTAAAAACGGATTTGGTATGGCCGGAAATTTAAGGAAAGATGCTCACATCAAATTAACCCAATTATATCCGTCAATTTTAACTGGACAGACCCCTGGGGATGAGGGAGTTTTTTTAGGGGTAATCCACAGCAAAAACAGCCTCTAAAACTGATTATTGACCCGGACTTGGTGCTTCTATCGGGGACTCCGGGGAAAGGGGGGTCGATTCAACTATTGGCGGTGGGGCCGGAGGTTGGAGAATATTGCGCCAGCCTTGCATTTGGGAGCGAGCCGAACTGTAGGCGGTACTTTCCCGGGATACGGATTCAGCAAGGCGAATAGCTTCCAGATAACGGCCATTATTAGCTTGGTCCGTGGCTAAAGACAAAAGCTGATAACTCCAACGTTCCAGCAATTCAGTCCGTTGCACACCCGCATCGGTTTGAGTGGAAATATTGGTAACTAAAGCAATCGCCCGGGTTAAACCTTCTGCGGTTCCCGTCGCCGCTAATTGATTAGCCTGTTGGAGATTTTGACGGGCCTGCAACTCTCGGCGCCAACGACGGATATTTTGGGAAACTTCCGCGGAAAGAGCGCGACCGGGGGGAATTTGATTGGCAGTTTCGATCGCCGTGCTATAGTCTTTGAGATTGGCCAAAGCTTGAGCCTGATCTAAAATGGGTTGATCCTCCATGCGTTCAATCCGCACTTGCCAGCCGCGAATTTCCCGTTGAGCATCTCGGTATAGGGCCCGATTTTTACCAATGGCCCGGGCCTGAATAATAGCGCTACTGAGGGAGTTAATATCGCCGGGGATAGCGATTTCCTGCGCCCGTTCTAAAATCGGCCGGTCTTCTATGACTTGTATTTGACGATTCCAAGAGCCAATTTCCTGCTGTGCTTGCGACCAGAGGGGATTATTCCGGGGAACCTCGCCCGCTTTCGCGATAGCGGCGCTATACTGCTCGATTGTACCTGCTTGTGCTAAATCTCTGGCCTCAGACAGTATTTTTACATCCTGTACCTGTAACTGCCAGCGCTCCCTCATAGCTAGGGCTGTTTGATGGAGGGGTCGAGAAGGGTCGATTTGTTCTAGTCCCAGTATGCCGGCTTCCAATCCGTCCACCGTGCCAGTTTCCGCATCTAAGGCCGCTTCGGACAAGACGGACCAATCGGTGACATCTGCTTTAATTTTGAGGTCTTTGGGGCTTTGGTTAGCCAAATCCCGGAGATCTTGCCATTGCTGCCGCTCAATTAATCTTTCGGCGTATTCTTTCAGTTTATCCTCGGTTTTCCCGATTAATTTTTGTGCCTCCTGATAGGCATAACTGCTGGCTTGAATTTTTCTAGCTTCTTCGATGACTTTGAACCAATTGTCGAGACCGCCCCGGTTAAAGAGATTAAAGGCATTATCTAATTTACTGCTATCTTCCCGGGCAACGGTAATTTTAGCGATCGCTTCATTATATTTAACCGTTGCCCAATATTCGTTATTTAAGTTCAATAATTCTACTGCCAGACGGAAAGATTGATTCCAGTTGGAAGCGCGGAGATTTTCCTCTAGTTTACTTAAGATCTCGTTGCCTTCCGCCCAAGTTCCTTGCCACTTAGCGATTCTTTCTTCAATAATTGCCGCTACTGCCATATTATTGGGGATTTGACGAGCTTTAGCGATTGCTTGCTCTAAATTTCCCGCTTGATAGTCTTTTTCAGCCAAATTCAGGATATCTCGCGCCCATTCTTCCACCTGCTGATTAACTTGCGATCGCAAGGGATGGTCATCGGGTAAAGCTTCCACTAGGGCAATTGCTTCGAGTAAACCTGCCACGGTGCGACTATCGGCGGAAAGTTGAGCGCAGTAGAGACGCAGGGAGGCAGAAGCGATGGGCCAGAAGATTTTCGGGCAATTGGGCGACTTCTGCATATTGAATAACTGCCAAGTGGCGAGAAAGCCAACACCGCCAAAGACCACCACAAATAAAGCCGCCCAAACTTTCCAAGTGAAACGATGCTGGTATCGGTACCAAAAGAGAAAAAGAAAAGATTTAGTTTTCTCTGGCCAACGAGTCAGGGAGTCAATCGATTCTCGTTTGACTAGATTTTTGGTTAATTCTTTTCCTTTAAACATTCACGACTCCCCGACAGGTATTTTAGATAGATTTTACCCTAATGGCGCTCATTGCCCGACTTCTCAGCAAGATTCAGCCTGTAGAGACTCGACTAATTCGATTAATTGTGTCTCGTTGGCATTATACACTTCCCGACAAAACTCACAGATGGCTTCCGCTTGTTTATCTTTTTCGATAATGTCTTTTAATTCATCGACCCCGAGGAATTTTAAAGCTCCTAAGGCCCGTTCAAAAGAACAATCACAATCAAAGCGCAGCAGCTGCACAGCCGGAAAAATTTCTAGACCCATATCTCCGAGAAGTTCCTGAAAAATATCTTCTAGACTTTTTCCTGCGCGTAAAAGGGGCGTAAATCCCGTTAATTTTCGCAATCTCGACTCTAAACGGGCCACTAAGACCTCATCCCTGGCGGCTTCTTTGGAGAGAACTTGTAATAAAATTCCCCCGGCTGCCGTTACTCCTGTGGTCGTACCGACAAAAACCCCCACTTGCAAAGCGGAGGGAATTTGTTCCGATTGGTCTAGATAGTAGGCGATATCTTCCCCCACTTCCCCGGAAACTATCTCGACGATGCTTTCTTGAAGTTCATTTCTCCCCTCGCCTTTTTCTTCGCGTAAGACTCGCACATAACCCTTGTTACCCACCGCGCGACCCACATCTAATTTACCCTTAGCATTGGGGAGTAATTCCACCTGGGGATAGTCCACATAACCGCGCACCGTGCCATCGAGTCCGGCATCAACCAAAACACCGCCCAGGGGACCATCGCCTTTAATGCGAATATTGACCCTAGAACCTGGTTTTTTTAAACTGGAAGCCAAGAGTAAAGCTGATGCCATCGTGCGACCGAGAGCGGCGGTGGCTACGTTAGATAATTGATGTCTTTGGCGAGCTTCTTCGGTTAAACGGGTGGTAATCACTCCTACTACTCTAATTCCCCCATCGGCGGCCGTGGCGCGGATTAATTTATCTGCCATACTACTTACTGTTATCCTTGGAAAACGCTGTCCCGATTTTTAGTTATTCTTTAACTAACTTAACAAAAATTATTAGACAATAATATGTTCGGCAATTTTCAACAAAGTCAGCTGCGTATCGAAATCTCGGCCAGTGAACAGGCTATCCGGGATAGTTTGCTCAAAACTGCTCATCTCCGTCAATGGCTGTGGCCGCAAATGCTCTCGCCTAATCTACCCGATAAATTAGAGGAAGGTTTGACTTTTACCTCTTGGTTAGGTTTAATTCCCGTACAACATCAGGTTTTATCGGCCGATGACCAGTGTTTACGCTTGCTTTTGAGTCAAGGTATCGATGGCTATCACGAATGGTATTGGGGCGATGGTTGGTTACAATCCCGTTTAGAAGGCATTTCCCTCCTTCCCCTCAATCTCGGTCAAACTCTCAGTTTATTGAAATTACGACTATTTCTGAGCAATCAAAAATAATCAGTGAACAGTAATCAGTAATCAGTGAACAGTAATCAGTAATCAGTAAACTAAAAACTCACATCTGCTAACGGATAACTGATAACTCACACCTGATAACTGATAACTGATAACTGATAACTGATTAAGGTTGAGTTCCACCGAGACGGATTTCACATTGACGAGCATCGAGGTTACTTAGAGAAGTTCCATTATAAGTGCCTTGTTTAATTATTCCTAGCATCGAAGCGATAACTAGACATTTTTTTTCTTGGTTGGGATAGGGATCGGCGGTGGCATCGGCGGCGGGATATAATACGATTATCGCTTGGTTTTGCGGCGGATCAAAGGTTAACCCCGGCACATGACCCCGAAAGGAAAACTGTACCCCCGGACTGCTGCCCAGGGTGGGAAAATTATTCACCACCATAAATACTTCCCGCGGCAGACTTAAGGAACCCCCATTAGTATTAGTCGCCACTAAACAACCTGGTTCACTGGCGGTTATTTGCGAGTAAACCGTGGGATTATTGCCAGTCGGGTTAGTAAAATTAATCGTGCAATTCCTCCCCAGACGGATAGCTTGTCTTTGGGCATCCTCTAGGGCTAATTGTATAGAATCGGTGGCTTCTTTGACTTTATTGCTATTTAACCAAGCTAATAAATTAGGTAGGGTTAAGGCGGCAAGAATTCCCATAATTGCCAAAGCTACCAAAATTTCTAACAAGGTAAAACCCTGATTTTTATGGACATTTAAACGACGCATCGGGAATCACCTCGACAGAACTTTTAGCAATAACATTTTCTTGGTTTTGGTAATCATCGGCGATTTGACCTGTTGCTAACTGGACTCGATAATCAATACGGAGACGATGGGGATTAGCCGATTGGTTAGTAATATTAAAAGTCCGAAAGAGAGAATAGTTTTTACCGACAATTGTTCTTGTCTCCACTAATTTTTCCGTCGGTATAGGGGTGGTGGGAAGGGGAGTAGCCGTTAGTTGTCTTCTTAAAGCTGTGGCATAACCCTCATTTCCTGTACACACATCTGAACTAACATTAGGGTTGGCAGGCGTGGAGTTGACATCTAAAGTCGAAGCTAAAAATTTGACATCCTCAAAATCTTCTTGTATCCAAAAGTTAGCTTGAGTCTGTCTTTCTGCCCGAACTTTATATAAGGCAGTGAATGCCATTAACTCTAGGGTTACTGTTAAGAAGGCGGCAATAGTTAAAATGGCAATCATCACTTCTAACATCGAGAAACCCGACTCGGATGATGACAGTTTTGACTTTATCCCCTTTCCTTTTAATTTCACTTGCTCAACCCCCCCCAGTTTTTCCCGAAAACTACTGGCTTTTTTAGCTCTCAACTACAGATTACCAAGATGATGGGATATTTCTAACTTTAGTCAGGGAATTAATTCCCCGCAAACCCTATTTCTCAAGTGAGTCAGATTGTCTAAGTAGCTGGTTATAATTAAATTGAAGATGGATTTTGGGTTCGATCCCACCTTAATCCCCCCTTGATAAGGGGGGCATCCGCAAGTTTTTAAGACCTACCTACTTAAACTCTCATGCAGTTAGCATTGTACACTAATCTAGCTTTTGTCTGTGATCACAAGCGGCGATCGAGATTACACTTAACCAGTAATTTAGATACACTAACAGCTTATCCGCCTAAAATAGCAATGCCTACGCCAATTAACAGAATTAATCCGCCATAAATGACTTCTTGGGGGGGGATTTCACCAAAAATGAACACTCCTAACAGACTAGCGGCGATTGGCTCTAATAAAATTACCATCGTTACTATTGTCGGTGCTACCCATCGCAAAGCCCAGTTAAAGCTAGTATGACCGATTAATTGCGGAAAAATCGCCATCATTAACACATAAACATACACGGATAAGGGATAGCTTTCGTAACCTTGACCGAATAAAAAAACAGAAGGTAATAAAGCTAATCCTGCGGTAGTGTAGGCTACAGTTATATAATTCTTAATATTTAAGCCCTTTCTTTGTGCTTCCCGTCCGAGGAGAATATAACCACTGACGAGAATTGCCCCAATTAAAGCCAAGCTATTGCCCCATAAAGGGTTAGGATAAGAACTACTGACATCTCGATCGGCTAAAACAATCAATAATCCCCCCGTTAGAGCCACAAAAATGCCGATAAAAGTTAATTTTGTCGGTTTTTCTCGAAACCACCACCAACCCAACAGAGAAACCCAGAGAGGATTAGTGGTGACTAAAGTGGTAGAAGCGGCGATCGAGGTGTAGGATAGAGAAGTAATCCAAGTAGCAAAATGGAGAGCTAAACAAAATCCTGCCCCCACTGCGTAATAATAGGCTTGAATAGGGACTTTTTGGCGTGATAAGGTCAACCAGTTCGGAATTAGGACAACAGAAGCCAATATCAGACGAGAAGTCGCTAAAAATAAACTAAATGCGATCGTAGCATTACCTACCGCTTCGATCGCTAACCGGATAAAAATTGCCGATGCAGAAACCGACACCACACCGATAGTTAAAATAAAAATAATTTTGGCGTTAGAAGGAGGCAAAATAGGCTACTCTTGCGCGATGATCAACGATGTTATTCACCAGTTATTTTAACCGTAGGCAGTAGCCGGTCGTCAGTAGCCGGTCGTCAGGAAATAGGAGATTATTTTATTTATTCTCCCCACACCCCACACCCCACACCCCACACCCCACACCCCACACCCCATCACCCATTTACTTGATCTATGGAACTACCAGAATTAAATATAGAGACAATTTGGGCGATTATTAACGACGAAATTGACGACGAAACCGTTAATAAATTGCTCTGGCAAAGTTTAGGTTATCGCTACGATGAAAGTCAAGGAAAATGGGATAATAGTCAAGTAGAGGAAGATTGGTGCCGTGAATATCCCGAACCCCCGGATTTTATCGCCAATCGTCCCCCAACAGTAAAATTAACTCGATCGATCTTGCCAGAAAATAAACAATTATTAAAAGATAAATTGGGGTTTACTGGTTATAAAATTGGCGAATTCAATCCCCGCATGACTCGCCGTGCCACCGCTGCCAATTGGTTGTGCTTTTATGCGTTAAAATAGATGAGGAAAGTTATTTTATCAAGCTTCTAGCATGGTCACTATCCCTGTCAAGTCCTCCTCTCATCCCCTAGCATCCTATATTGATCGTCTCACGGCTGGGGAAGCATTGTTAAAAGATACTCCCCAGAATTTGATCGAGGTAGTGGGTATCCTGAAAAGTTACGGAGTGGTGTTAGATGCTTATTCCAAAAATTTAATTTATATTGCGGAAAATCAGTTTTTGGTTTTTTTCCCCTTCTTTAAATATTTTAATGGTCAAGTATCTTGGCAGAAATTACTACAACACTGGTGGCATAATCGCATTAATTTTGAGTATGCTGAATACTGTATGAAAGCCATGTTTTGGCATGGTGGGGGTGGTTTAGATAGTTATGTAGATGGTGCCGCTTTTCGGGAGGTGACAGCCAAGGTTATTCAAGCCAAATTTAGGAATAATCCCCTAGTTTTAATTTTAAATAAAGCCTTCCCTGAATTTTTGCCAGAACAAATGCGAATGATGGCCTACTATAGCGGTTTAGGTCAATTTTGGCGAATTATGGCCGATACTTTTTTAAGTTTATCCGATCTCTACGATGCCGGAAAAATTACCAGTATTCCCGAAGTGGTGGCACACATTAAGAAAAATTTAGTCGATAATGCTAGTAAACCAATTATCTATCAAGTAAAAATCAAAGGACAAACCTATGATCTGATCCCCAAATCGGCAGGATTAACCTTTCTTGCGGATACAGCAATCCCCTACGTTGAGGCGGTTTTCTTTCGCGGAACACCTTTCCCCGGTACAATTTCCTATAATGCCCAAGCCTATCAAATTCCCTACGATCAAGGAATGTTTGCCTATGGTGCTTTGTATGCGGATCCTTTACCCATCGGAGGTGCAGGGATTCCCCCCACACTATTAATGCAGGATATGCGTCACTTTTTACCTGATTATCTGCACGACATTTATAAAAAAAGTTTTCGTCAAGAGGAAGATTTATTAGTCCAGATCTGCGAAACTTTTCAAAAGTCGATGTTTTGTGTAACAACGGCAGCCATTCAAGGATTAGCACCTTACCCTTTAACTACCACAGATTTAAAAGAACAAAAAGCCAATCGCATCTATCTAGAAGCATGGATGAACCGCTTTGTTAAGTCAAGATTAGAAGCGGTAAATCAATAATTATTCTGCCGATAAATCGGTAATTTTTGCAGTCAACAAACCCCCTTACATTTATGTCAGATATTAACGCCCAACTTCAGGATATTTTAGCTCAATTGCAATCTTTAAGCGAACGGGTTGCCCTCATCGAAGCGCGGCAGATGTTAGTACCGGACATCGAGCGCTATGGTAAATTACAGCAATTCCTAGCTGAGGGGAACTTTAGGGAGGCAGACGCAGAAACCCTCCGAGTTATCCTCGAAACTGCCGGCAGAACCCGCGATACTTTAACCCCAGAGGATATGATGCGGTTTCCCGTTAATGTGATTCGGGTACTCGATCGCCTTTGGAAAAATTATAGCGGCAATCATTTCGGTTTTAGCAATCAGGTGAAGTTATATTTTGCTGCCGGCGGTGATATTAACACCCTGCGTACCCAAGATGCAGAAACGATTAAAAAATTTGGGGAATTGGTAGGATGGCGCGATAAAGATCAGTGGCGTATCGATGATTATGATCACTGGGATTTTAGTCTAGCAGCTCCTGAAGGCTGTTTTCCCGCTCTCTGGTGGAAGTCTCCCTACGGGTTAAAAATGGTGACTTTTTGTTTTACTCGCCTGATAGAGTGCGATTTATAGGCAATGAAAGGAGTTATCGGCTATTTTCGGGCTTTATTATCCCCCCAATTTGCCCCCACCGGGATAAAAGTGGCTGTAGCAGTATAGCATTTATCACCCTTTTGAGCGGTTAGCTGACAGTTATTGAGATCGGGGAACACTCCCCCTGAGCGGTGATTTCTTTGACTCTAGGGAACTCCCTGTTAGTAGAGGGCTGCTATGATAGCGATCGAGACGAATATTCGGGAGTCCGATTTACCATGGCTACTGTTTTATTGAACACTGGCGAGTTCCGAGAAATCCCTGATGATCAGTTAATTTCTTTCCTCCAGGAAAACCAAGATTTGATTCAAAATCGACAATCACCCCGAAAAAGAGCGATTAAAAGACCTATACCGTCCAATGTGACCTCTTTCGACTATTTTAAACTATAAAATGCCAGCAGTATCTACTCTAGGCTAAGATTAACTCCCTTAGCTAGGATTTGATAAATGTGATCGCTCTCTTTTCAGTAAGGCACTAGCGAGAAAAATGCCCAGTATTGCCAATACAGCCATGGCATAAAAAGCGTAAGTGTAAGTACCGAACCAGTCGCGAATTCTACCGGTTACTAAAGTTCCGATCAAAGCACCAACACCATAGGCAGTAAAAACAATACCGTAATTTTGGGCGTAGTGGTCAGGATTAAAGAAGTGGAGAGTGGTAGCGGGAGCTAGGGCTAACCATCCCCCTAAACAGAACCAAAATAGACAAAAAGCCACTAGATAGCTACTAACTGCCCCTTTTTCAGCCTTGACCATCAACAGACAACCGATCAAAATGAGTGTATAGGCCCCGATCGCTAGATAATGGGGTTTCCAGCGATCGCTTAACCAACCGAACAAAGGACGACTAATACCATTAAACAAAGCAAAGAGAGCAACACTACTAGCGGCTAACCCCGGCTCAATCTGGATAATTTCCTCAGCGACAGGACTAGAAATACCGATGGCACTCAAGCCAATTAAAGCACCAATAGCATAGCAAAGCCATAAGCCATAAAATGAGCGACTTTTCAGCATATTCACTGGATAATTGGACTGAAAGTCGGATTTTCGATTAGCTAAATTTGCGGGAGGTTGCCAGTCTTGAGGGGGTAACTTCATTGTGATCGCAATAATCACAATAATTATTGTAAAGATAATCCCCAAAAATCTTAAACTTGGTCTAACGCTATATTCATTGATTAATCGATTGGCTAAAGGTGCGGTAATCAGGGGAGAAAGGCCAAATCCGATGATAGTTAAACCCACCGCTAAACCTTTTTTGTCGGGAAACCAGCGTGCCACCACTGCCATGGGAACACCGTAAGCGATGCCGACTCCCGTGCCGGCAATGACTCCGTAGGTAAGAATAATTGTCTGAATCTGAGCGGCAAAACTAGCGAGAATATAGCCTAAACCGACGATAATTCCGCCGATAGCGGTCATCCTACGAGCGCCTACCCGGGGGATATAAAAACCAGCGATCGGCATAGAAGCGGCATAAAACACTAGGGCCACAGTGTAGGGTAGTAAGCTTTCCGTGGCACTGAGATTTAATTCCGTTTCTAGGGGTTTTCTAAAGATACTCCAAGAGTACACCGTCCCTAAACAGAGTAAAACGCCCATTCCTAGAGGTATTAATAACCATCTACCTTTGGCTGCGGGTAATCCCAAAACTGTCAACTCGGAATCATAATTACTGGTAGTCATAGATCGCCGTGACTCTTTCTAGACTTGTCTGGCCAGTATTCTAGATGAGGTCATGGCTAATGGGGCCAATTTTCCAGAAAATTTTCCGATTAAAATGAGGGGCGAATTATTTCGCCCCCCTTAAAAGTCTGCCCCCATCTATAGCTGAGGGACTTCTGAGGATTTTTAACTAAACTGCCGCGAAGTAAACTTTTGACTTCACAGGGTCGGGAACCATGGTAGCATCCCCTTCTTGCCAACCGGCGGGACAAACTTCATCCGGGTGGGATTGGACGTATTGAATCGCTTTCAGAGTGCGGAGGGTTTCATCGACACTGCGACCGAAAGAAAGATTATTAATAGTAGCGTGTTGGATAACACCTTCTTTATCGATGATAAAGAGACCGCGCAGGGATACCCCCGCATCAGGATCAAGAACATTGTAAGCGGTGCTGATTTCTTTTTTCAGATCCGACACCAAAGGATAGGCCACATCCCCCACACCACCGGATTTTCTCTCGGTTTGAATCCATGCTAGGTGAGCAAATTCGCTATCGACGGACACCCCTAAAATCTCGGTGTTGATGCTGGCAAATTCGCTAACTCGATCGCTGAAAGCGGTAATTTCCGTGGGGCAAACAAAGGTAAAATCGAGGGGATAAAAGAATAAAACGACGTATTTACCCCGATAATCCGACAATTTGATGGGTTTGAACTCTTGATCGAAAACGGCGGTCGCGGTGAAATCCGGCGCCGCTTGTCCGACTCTTAAGCAACCTTCGGCGGTCATACTTTTAATCTCCTTAATCTAGTTTCTGGGAAAATGCAACTATTTTTACATTCCTTAACAACTATATCATAGTCATAACGATTTTGAGTAGTCAGCAATCAGTTATCAGTTATCAGTTATCAGTTATAGCGGTGTGCAGTCGTATTAGGTACAGTGTCACAAGCTATAAACCATGCTAGGCAAAGCTTGGTCTGTATCTCACTCAAGCGCTTACCGCTATAGGGACTTGCGTAGGAATAATATCCCAGCCAGAAAATCGCTCTGTAGAAGAACCAGACCAGCCAGATGGTACATTATCAAAGCGCAAGTCCCTTATCAGTTATCAGTTATCAGTGGCTAGTGGGGAGATAGGGTGATGGGGTGATAGGGTGATGGGGGTTAGGTGTTAGAGCGGTTTGATCGGGCGAGAGAAAAACAATTTAACCCACTTTCCGCACTTCTTAACATTCAATAGCTACAATGATGGATTTTTATCAAGGTTAAGAATTGTAATTTTTTTTCTCAGAAAAAATCAATTATTGAAAATGTTCTCAATAGTAGGTTCTACAATGAAGGTTTTTCGTCAAAACATCTTGGGGAATGTAAAAATATATAAAAGTATATGAAGATTTGGGGAATGTCGGATTTAATAAACTTCATAATGTTCACTTTCGCAGCCACAATAGGAATTTAGGGACAGCGAAAGAGATCGTTGCACGAGGAATTTAGCCCATTGTACAACTTAGTACAACTTTCTTGCCTCAACGCTCCGACCTGCTGCTGTCTGCTTTTACTTATAGTTGCAAAGACTATGTCATCAAGCGCCGGTAAATATCTATCCCCACCCCAACGTCAGCAACTTCTCGAAATCTTAACAGAACCAAATATCCCCGATATCGATCGCAAACGGATTCAAATCATTCTTTTCGCTGACGAGGGCAAATCCCAGGGCGAGATCCGTAAGCTTCTCGATTGTACTGCCGCCACCGCTAGTAAATGGATACTGATCGCCGAGAGTGGCAAGATCGATCGCTGGCAGAAATACCGCCGCGGTCGCCCTTCAAAAGTTGATCAACCTTACCTCGATCGCCTGAAGGAACTGATTAGTAAATCCCCCCGGGATTTCGGCTATTCCTTTAAGCGATGGTCGGGGGTTTGGTTAGCGCGGCATCTAGAGAAAGAATTCGGGGTCGCACTCACCCCCACCCACATCAATCGCCTCCGCAAACAGCTACAGCCGATCCGCATCGTCGATCTTTCTCCTTCAGCCAAAGCTTAAAACAACTATGCTCGATACTCACAGCCTCGTCAATCCGTGGCCGGAATTCCTGTCCGAAACCCAGTGGCGGAGTCTCCAGAAAACGGCGATCACCCTCTCTCCCGAAGCAGGTACACTGCCCCTACAGCCCGGATTATACCTAGTGGTTCGCGGCAAAGTTCGTATAGCGAACTCGCAGCAAAAAGAGATGATTGCGCTCAAAACCGGCGAATTTTTCGGGGAATTCTCCCTCTTTCCCCGATCGGGTTTTCTTCCCTACTCGGTTCGAGTCTCGGCGAAGGCGGAACTACTTCTTATCCCCGAGTCCGCCCTGAAGCCGATCCTGAAAAAACACCCCGCCCTGAAAAAAACATTACTACAACGGGCGCGGGAAATTGAGCAACTTCTTGGGACGAAGACAGAAGAAACGGACAAAAAAAGCGATCGAGCCTATTTCCCCTCTCCGGCGCAGCGGTTAGGTCACTGGATCGGTCAATCCCTCCGCCGTTATCCCTTCTTCGAGCAACAGTCCGCCTCCGATTGCGGGGCGGCCGGTTTAGTCATGATCGCCCGTTATTGGGGCAAAAGAATCAGCGTCAACCGTTTGCGGGAAATGGCCAACGTCAACCGCGACGGGGCATCCCTGAAGGGACTGATCACCGCGGCGGAAAATATCGGCCTCTCCACCCGTCCGGTAAAAGCGACTCTAGAGGGATTAGGGAAACAGCCCCTACCGGCGATCGCTCACTGGGAAGGCAAACACTTCGTTGTGATCTGGAAAATTACCCCCAAACAGGTGATTATTGGCGATCCAGCGATCGGGCAATTAACCCTAAGTCGTGCCGAATTCGCCAGTAAATGGACGGGATTCACCCTGCTGCTGCAACCGAACCAGAAATTTCGGGACACGAAAGAGGATAAAACCTCTCTCTGGCAGTTTTATCGCTTACTGGAACCCCATTGGTTCGTGCTGCTGGAAATTTTCGTCGCCTCCCTTTTTATCCAGATCTTCGGCTTAATTACGCCGATTTTCACCCAGTTAATCCTCGATCGGGTGATCGTGCAGGGGTCCTTAACCACCCTTTGGGCGATGGGTATCGGTGCGCTAATTTTCGGGGTTTTTAGGGTAGCAATTACCGGTTTACGCGCCTATCTCCTCGATCACACCGCTAATCGCATCGATACGGCATTAATCACCGGTTTTATCCGCCATACCCTCAGCCTTCCCCTCGGTTATTTCGAGTCCCGCTATGTGGGCGATATTATTTCTCGCGTCGGGGAAAATCGCAAGATTCAGCGTTTTCTCTCTGGGGAAGCTCTCTCGATTTTACTTGACTTATTAACGGTTTTCGTGTATGTGGCGGTGATGTTCCGCTATAGCTGGCAATTAGCCCTCATCAGTTTAGCGATCGTGCCACCGTTCCTTCTGCTGGCGTTAATTTCTACCCCTTTTCTGCAGCGAATATCCCGGGATATTTTTCAGGCGATCGCTAAGGAAAGCAGTTACCTGATCGAGATTTTAACCGGTATTCGTACCGTCAAATCTACCGCCACAGAGCGATCGACCCGTTGGCACTGGGAAGACCTTTTCTCGGTGGAGGTCAAGAAAAATTTCTCCGGGCAGATCATCGGCAATAATCTCCAGATATTCAGTAATCTGATCGAATCTTTAGCGACGACAGGGTTACTCTGTTTCGGTGCCTATCTGGTAATTCAAAATCAATTATCGATCGGACAATTGATCGCCTTTAATATGCTTTTTGCCCAGATCATCGCGCCTTTTCAACGCTTAACCGTTCTCTGGACGCAATTTCAAGAAGTCAATATCGCCGTCGAGCGCATTAACGATGTACTAGACGCAAAGCCGGAGGAGAATTTAGAGGAACTTTCCCGTCAGTTTCTCCCAGAATTACAGGGACATATTCGCTTTGAAAATGTCACCTTTCGCTACCACCCCGACAGCGATCGCAATGTGTTAGAAAACCTCAGTTTTGAGATTTTACCCGGTCAAACCGTTGCCCTCGTCGGTCGGAGCGGTTCGGGAAAAACCACGATCTCGAAATTACTGATCGGTCTCTATCCCCCCACCGATGGGAAAATCTCGATCGACGGTTACGAACTGAGTACGATCGCCCTCAGTTCCCTCCGGCAACAGGTGGGAGTCGTCGATCAAGATACCTTTCTCTTCGGTTCCACGATTCGGGAAAATATCAGTTTGGGTCATCCCGATCACCCCCTAGAAAATGTGGTGGTCGCGGCGAAATTAGCGGGAATTCATGAGTTTATTCAATCACTGCCGATGGGGTACGAAACCCAGATCGGCGAGGGTGGAGGGCTACTTTCCGGGGGACAGAGACAACGGATCGCCATCGCTCGATCGTTGATGGGAGAACCGCGGTTATTAATCCTCGATGAAGCCACTTCCCACCTCGATACCGAATCGGAACGGATTATTCAAACAAATCTCCAGAAAATTCGGCAGAATCGCACGATGGTGATTATCGCCCATCGCCTCTCTACGGTGCGGAACGCGGATTGTATTCTCGTTCTCGATCGAGGGGTATTAGTCGATAGTGGAACCCACGAAGAATTAATGGCCCGTCCCGGTATTTACCGTAATTTGAACTCTAATCAATTGGGTGAATAACTATGACAACTAATCTAGACAGAGAGCGCGATAACTGGTCTTTCCAGACCAAGGAATTGATCGATACTTTACCCCTACCCTGGACGCGTGGTTTACTCTATTTTCTGATTATTTTCGTCTCGATCATTCTCCCCTGGGCGATATTCTCAAAAGTCGATGAAACCGGTGTCGGTCCGGGAAAACTGGAACCCCAAGGGGAAACAGTCAAAATCGATGCTATCGCGACGGGAAAAGTGGAAAAAATCTATGTCCGTGAAGGCCAAGAGGTGAAAGCAGGACAACCGATTTTAACCCTAGATTCCTCATTAATCGGCAAGGAAATACAACAAATTGAGGAGAAAATAGAAGGACAAAAAAGCCGTCTTTCCCAACAGAAACTTGTCAAAAGTCAGTTAGAGATTTCTTTAACCACCCAAAGCCAACAAAATCGCGCGGCAGCAGCGGAAAAAGAAGCCTCGATCGAACAAGCGCGGGAGAATGTGGACGCATTAATCAAGAAGGCCAAAATATCCCTAGAAGAACAACAAGCGCGAGTCAATCAAGCGAAAACCGCCCTCGCACAAAGTCAGACCGATTATCCGATTCTCAAAAGTCGTTATGAAACGGCTTTAAAAGAAGTCGATCGCTACCGAAAAGCGTGGGAGGATGGCGCGATATCGGAGGTGCAATTCATCGAGCGCGAGGACAATGCCAAGGAGCGCCAACAACTCTACGAGCGGGGAAAAGCGGAGGTAAAAGAAAATCAACATAAACTAGCGGAATTAGAAAGCGCCTACCGTCAGACGAGTCAACAAACGGGCGCCGATATCGCCCAAGCGCGTCTGCAATTACAGGAGCGGCAGCGGGGTTATCAAAGTCTCCGCCATTCCAACGAGTTGGCACTCTTAAGGATACAGGAGCAGATTAAAAATCTAGAAACGGAGATCGGAACACTGGCATCGGAAATCGCCCAAAGCGAGAGCCAACGGCAAGCGCTCCAAATCCAACTAAGTCAGAGGGTTTTAAAGGCGAATACCGACGGCACGATCTTTTCATTACCGATTAAACGCGCGGGTGCGGTGGTGCAGTCGGGAACGCGGGTTGCGGAAATAGCACCGAAAGGCTCCCGGTTTATTCTCAAGGCAGAAATGCCCACGGATCAAAGTCAATTTCTCCGGGCGGGTATGCCGGTAAAAGTCAAGTTCGATGCCTATCCTTTTCAGGATTACGGCATTATCGGCGGCAAGATCACCAAGAAATCACCGACGGCGATCGAAAAGGAAACGCCAAACGGAAAAATTAACGTTTTCGAGCTAGAAATTCAACTCGATCGCTCCTGTATTCAAAAGGGAAATCAATGTATTCCCCTCAATCCGGGGGATACGGCTACCGCAGAAGCGATCGTCCGTCAGCGTCGGGTGATCGATTACATCCTCGATCCCTTTAAGGATCTGCAAAAAGACGGGTTAAAACTCTAGTTTTTTTCAGGTATCGAAGCCAAATTACTTACACTCCTCGCTAACCCTCTTGCCTATCTCAACTAGGAAATTAATTTCGCATAACTGTTTCAGGAGTCATTATGTCCCATAGTATCACCATCACCAATCAAGACCTTATCCAACAGCTTAAGCTATCGGGGAAAGTCCCCGAAATGGCCGAGGGAATTATCGCTCGGAAAATCATCACCGAAACTGCCACGGCAGCGGGGATTAAAAACACAACTGACGAGTTACAACAGGCGGCCGATCAATTCCGTCTCGCCAATGAATTACATAACGCCAAAGATACATGGAATTGGTTGCAAAAACAGGGCTTATCCCTAGATGATTTCGAGGAGATCGTTCAATTCAATTTACTATCGGGTAAATTAGCCGAACATCTTTTCGCAGACAAAATTGAATCCTATTTCGTCGAACACCAGCTAGATTATACCGGCGCGGTGATCTACGAGGTGGTGTTAGCAGATCAGGCGATGGCGGAGGAGTTGTATGAATCGATTCAGGAGGAGGAAATCAGCTTTCAGGAAGTAGCGCATCGCTATATCGAGGATGTGGAATTACGACGCAAGGGAGGTTATCGCGGTACTGTTTACCGTAAGGATTTACGACCGAATCTTTCGGCTGCAATTTTCGCCTCGGATTCTTCTCGATTGTTGAAACCGATGCAAGGCGATCGAGGTTTTCACCTGATTTTTGTCGAGGAAATCGTTAAACCAAAATTAACCGAGGAGTTGGCTCTGAAAATCGGTGTTGATTTGTTTAACGCCTGGGTAAAGGAGAAGATTCAGGAAATAGAATACGAGTTAAGTAATTAATTGTGGATGGGGTGGAAGCTATCCATCCCGCCCCTTAATTAGGGTCTGCTGAAAAAGTTTTTCCTAGGGGCAGGGTGTAGGGTGTAGGGTGTGGGGTGTGGGGTTTTACCGATTTTGAGGGGGTCAATTACCTAATTTTCAGGGAAAAAGTAGCTGAATTTCCCCCTGATCACTCCCATATCTGGTACTTTTGGATTTCAAAAAAGGCTAAAAGTCTTATCCAGCAAGGTTTTTAGATTTATTCAGCAGACCCTAATTATTCTAAAACATTATTAATGGAGTGCAACTGTCGAACCAGTGTCGAAAGCACGGCCACCGCCGCCGCCACCGGTGGGAACCGTGACAGATATATTGGTCGGACCGCCTTGTGAAGCTCGACCGATACCGAATCCAACCACGAAAGCGGTGATAACCCATCCCCAAAAACCACCTCGCATTCCGAGTTCTTCATTCGTTAGGTTTCTTAATTCATCGGTCGTTTGTAAATCATTGACTTTGATGTTAGCCATAATCGATTGATCTCATGTTTGAGGTTGACTAAACGCAATCATCCACGATACACATTCAAAACGCAAATGTATTTTGAAACTTAATTAACTTATTTTTGTCTCAAATTTGATCGGCAAGAATACTGCGATCAGTTGTACTTTAAGGTTATTGGCTCTTCTGGTTTCTGTGTGGAAACGAGGTCTATACTGATAGTTTCTTCCGCAAAATAGTCCTAAAAGTCTTGTCCGATAAGCATTTCACGACTCCATAAGCAAAAATTATCACACAAAGTCGAGAAGAGCCGGTTATTCTCTCAAAAATGTAGAATAACCTAGATTATATTTTTTGAACTTAAATGATTGTTTTAAGTTCAATTAGTCTTTAAAAATATCTTGTTTTTTCTTGCAAGGTTCCATAGTATTAAATTCAGAGAAGTAGCTCGACAAGCCTGACAACTCTTGCCAAGACTTTTCTGTTTATATAGTCAATTACGATCGCGAGCGTGTTCCCTAACCAATTCGCTCGTAATTATCCATTGAAAAAGCGGATAAAACTGATGAAATCTCTTCCGCACCAGACACCTACCCTTTGCCCTAGCGCACGAGAAAATTCCCCGGATAGCGTAATTTTCGGGATCGCAGCGGGAACCGTTGAGGAACCCCGCGTCGCCTATCTCCCGGAAATCCAACCCGTCACCGCAGAAATTCTCGCACTCGCTCAACCCGTCACCCCCACCGAAGTCTTCCGCTTCGCCGCGTCCTGCGCGGAAAAAGAATGCGTTCATTTCGATGGGAAAGATTGTCGCCTCGCGCACCGGGTGGCACAGGGACTCGCAGAAGTAACCGATATCCTTCCCCCCTGTCGAATCCGGCAAAACTGTCGCTGGTGGTTACAGGAGGGAAAAGCGGCTTGTCTGCGCTGTCCGCAGGTTGTCACTGACAACTATAATCCTTCCGAAACTTTCGTGAAGGTTGCCGAACCCGAATCTTAACCCTATTAAATAGGAGTCTAATTACCATGGCTAAAATTCATATTTCCGATCTACAGGTGAACTCTTTTCAAGAATCTCTTGAAACTGCGATCAATCGCGCGATCGAGACTCGAAACATTCAAGGCGGAGGTATATCATTACCGCCAAAACCAACAACACTGGGAATAAGAATTTGGCCGCCCATCATTATCGGAATGATCTTCCCATCACTCCCGAATATTAAGCAAGGACCCATTTTATAGCGGTTTTCAGTCTAATAAGGTATAGTAAATCCCTTGATAGATAGGCGTTTCAGCGTTTCAATCGGGACTCACTTCTGTGAAAACCGCTATAACCGCCTATCGTTAGATTAGCTGAATCTCCCCCAACCCCTCCTCGCCCCACCGAAGTCGGGAGAGTTGGGGGGTGTTGCCTCTTGCAAGAGTGCCTCATCTCCACAAGCAATTTCAATGCTGAACAGCTTATCTACCAACCGTATCCTCCCATCACTCTCAAATTCTAACAGGAGTTAACTTATGGCTCTCGAACAAGTTCATGCTTTTTATCAAAAAATTGCCTCCGATGAATCATTCCGTTCCCGAATCCAATCGGTGAATAGCAAAGAAGAATGTAGCGAGATCGTCAAAGCTGCGGGGTTCGATTTCACACCACAGGAATTCGAGGAATACACCGCACGAATTCTAGAGTCCGAGCGTCCGGATGAAGAAGTTACAGATTTAAGCGAGGAAGATTTAGCGGCGGTCGCAGGTGGATTTATCGGCAGTTTTCGGTGGCCCCCCATAATGTTGTATGGTGGGCCACCGAAGCGCGATCTACTTCTGTAGGACGACAGAATCCTTCGACCGATGTACGGATTACCGGCAGATCGTCTCGTGGATTTATAATTCCAACCGACTCATAAATTTTATCGAGTATTAAACCTAGTAAGGAGCTAATCATGTCTTTTGATCGCACCCCGAACTTTACCGAAAAACTAGC
>NZ_JADBUP010000031.1:0-22846 GCF_020245605.1 Microcystis sp. M061S2
AAGATGTATTTTAAAGGTAGTTGGGTAAAAATCAGCATTGGCCTCGGTAGAGGCAAAAAATTACACGATAAACGCGAAGATTTGAAACGTCGTCAGGATCAACGGGATATGGCGCGAGCGATGAAGCGTTAACCAAGACACTTATCGGACTGGCAAAGGTCTAGGTAAGAAACGATCGGGTTTTGTTACAGTTGAACTGTATTAGGCTCCTTGCGGCCGTCACCATCCCCCTCACTTTGGGTTAAAATTTATGTTAAAACTCTTGACAAAAATAATTAAATATGCTAAGGCACCCGCTTTAATTGCTCTATCTTTAGCTGTGGGTGCGGGGATTATTTTACCAAAAATAACTTTAGCCAATGGCAACCCCGGCCTAACCATTTTTAGTGGAGTCGATCGCAAGGATATCTTAGATTATTTCTTGCAATTTGGCGGTCGTCCCAAGCAAATGGATCGTTATAAACTCTATATTCCCGCGAAAAAACTCTCCCAAGGGGCTTCAGCTTTTTTTATTTCCTATCCCGATTATTTTAACGGCCAGTTTGACACCAATAAAATCGAGGTACGCATCAACGGCAAATCTTTACCTTTAAAGGAAGTGGTTTGGGATAAGGATAGTCGCGTTATTCAAATTGTCCCCGAACAAGCGATCGATCCCACCAGCAAAGTTGAAATCGTCATGTCTAATGTCAGAAATCCCGAATTAGGCACTTATTACTTTACCTGTGATGTGATTGCCTCTGGCAATATTCCCGTCCGTCTCTACGTTGGGACTTGGATTGTCAGTATCGAACCTTAAGTAGGGTTTGCGGCAAAAAGTTTTTCGTGGGGGTAGGGTGTGGGGTGTGGGGTGTGGGGTGTGGGGTGTGGGGTGTGGGGATAATAAATAAAAGCTGCCTTCTGCCTTCTGCCTTCTGCCTCCTGCCTTCGTTAACGGGGATAGGGAAATGGGGGAATGGGGGAATGGGGGAATGGGGGAATTTAACTAAAACCCCAAAACCCTAACACCCTCTCAGTCTGAGAAAAAGTCAACCAAAGTCAACTATTTGCCTCCGAGTTGCTAAAATCTGAGTAGTTTTCACCTATAGACTCGTTGGCTGGGGAATTTTCTTCGGAGTTTGAGTTTTTGCCACTGCCTTTGTGAGAATTTTTGCCCCCTTCCCGTCCGATAGCTGCCATGTGGGCGCGATCTCGGCTAACCGCTTCACCACCTTTTCGTCCCGCTTCGCGAGCCTCTTCGGAGGTAAATTCGTGGGCTGTACCTTTTTGATGAGCAGCTTTACCACCTTTACTAGCGATTTCCTTTTGTTTAGCTTGATCCATAGAGGCAAAACCGCGTTTACTCTTACCTGTCATAATATCTCTCCTTGTGAATGCTGATTTTAAAAGTTCTTAAAGACTTATGCGAGATTTTTAAAACATCAAAATCATGATCCTGTCGCTGGACAAAACATTGAGATTGCCCCGCTTTTTTCCTCTAAGAACTATGGATTCCCATCTAGGATCATAACTCATTAGCTTGACTTCTAGGGAACTAATTACAGCAATCAAAGGGCATATTTTATGTTAAAAAATATTAAGCAAATCGAGCATTTATCAGTCTAAAGATATAGAAGTTATCTTAATGGTGAGGTACAAAGGTTGCCTTTGGAGGAGTCAGTTATCAGTTATCAGTTATCAGTTATCAGTTATCAGCTTTTTTCTCCCTGCTCCCTTCTCCCCACTTCCCCACTTCCCCACTTCCCACTGAAAAGGCTGCCATACAGCCTTTTTTGGGTGTGCGGGCAGCCTAAAGCGTGGTTTTTGGGGATTTAATCGGAAAAAATTAGGGTAAGACTTGGGTTTTTTCGATCAACCATTTATCTCCTTGCCGTACCAAATCATAGCGCAGGTTCAAGGACTCATTATAGGAACGATTGACAATTTCCTTGCCATTATGGAAATACATGGCCTTTTCGTTGACTATCGCTTCCACCGTCGCTAAATTAGGATTTTTCACATTATTAGTAACCGAGCGCACATCCACTTGATGATCGTAGCGCCAATAATTATTTCCTTGTAAAGCCGCCGCTCGTTTTTGCCAAATTTCTAGGGCCGAACCTGTTAAAACCTCTTTCAATTGCTCTTTTTGGTGTTCACTGCCAAAAGCGGCCGATTTTGCTTCTAACCAAGCTTGAATCGTCTCCTTTGCTGTTTCCTTGTCCAAGGGAATCCCTTCCATCACTTCCGCATTAGCCGAGGGAATTTCTAGTATGGGAGTATTTAAAGAAATCGGTAACTGTTCCCCTTGCAAGGCTGCCAAAGGAGATTGACTATCGACAATTGCCTTTACCCCCAAGGACAAAACCGCGATTGTTCCCACTAATCCTACCCCCAATATCGCCACTCGATCGAGTCGCAGTTTTCTGCGGGCTGGTCGTCTCCGTTTCGGTGCGACTACGGCAGTTTTTGCCGTTTCTAGGGCTGCCGGCCCGGAGTTGCCTGCTGCTTGGTGGCGCGGGCGACTAGGACGACGACGGGGGGGATTAAGTGCCGGTTGAGGATCGGCTGCTGTCACCACCACACTACCCTGAGTATAGGGGGTGAGAGTTTCCTCCTGAGCGGTGGCTCTCAGGGCAGGTACAGCAGTGCTTGTCCGCTCACCGTTAACTCTAGCTAAAGACGGTTTTTGGGGACGAGAGTGGGAAGAAGAATAAGCAGATTCCCTCATCGGTGTCGCTCCTGGCACTGGGTTTAAATGGGTGGGGGGGGTGTGGGTTTTGAGAACATTTACTTCCGATTCTAAGGGTTCGCCAGTCTTTTCTCGAACCGACCAGGCAACTTTTTCGTCAGGAAAACCTGACAATTCTTCTAAATAATTTTGTACGTCTTCCTCGGCAAAATACTCTTTGAGTGAGGCTTTCCGCTCGACTAAATCACTAAAATGGCAGAAAACTTCTGTTTGTAACCAACGCTCACCGTAACGACATAACCCGGGTAAAAGATCGGCAGATTGCCCGGATTGTTCCTTAATATAATTTAATATTTCTTGCTCTTGACTTTTTTCTAAAATTGTGCTTGCTCGTTCCGTCTGACCGAGCAGTAGGGCGCAGATCGATCGCTCTAGGGAGACATCCTGATGTTTTTGTAATTGCTGTAGGCGCTCGCTGGCTGCGACAATAGCGGCGGGTTGTTTTTGGGCGAAACCGCGGGCAATCAAGGCATAGACCAGCAGGTAATTACCCACTGCCGAGGGGCGTTGTGCCTCTTTCGCCCAGATTTTCTCCTGTTCGTCCTGAGTTAAATAAACCCGTAACTGTTGAATAAAGCGTAAAAAATTATCCACCCCCAACCCAGAGCGGTCATCGCCCTGGCCATCGATGCCGCCGCGAGCGGCCAACATCTCCTCCAAGAGATTTAAGCCGCGCTGACGGGCAAGACTAGGTTTTTTTTCTTGGGATAACAATTCCAGTATCCGGTAGGGACGCAGGCGATCACAATCATGGCGAATCTCGCTGGCCACTTGCGGGAACATTTCTTCTTGTTCCAACCAAGTCAGGGCTTTGGCCGCGGTGCTGGCCGCCTGTTCATAATTTTTATCCTGCCAATATTCCCGACTTAATTCCCCGTAGGCCAAAGCCAAGGTTAAGATCATGTCTGGGCGAGTAGTTGGCTCTAAATCTAGATAAGTTTCGGCCAAACGAATCACTAACTCGTATTCTCCCAACTCTTGCAGGATGAGCAAAGCTCCCACCAGATCGGCGGGGGCAATGGTAATCTGGGGAGTGGGATATTCCGGCGAAGCCGCGGCCGCCTCGCCACCCTGAGAATCTAGGTTTTCGGCGGTGCTTTCTGGGTTGAGAAGCAAGGGATTGGGGTCGAAAAATTGGGCATCGTAATCACGACGGCGATCTGGCTCACTTAACACTTGGTAAGCTTCATCTAACAAGTGCTGACGGGCGATGATCGCTGTTTGACTGTATTCTTGACGTGGCAATTGCCGTCCCCGGTCGGCGTGGGCCAAATCAATTTGCTCGGCACTCACCTGAAAGGGGATTCCCAATATCCTGTAGTAGTCGAGAGGAATGCGCACGGTTAGCTGTACCTCAACTCTGGAGAGTCCTTAGTAAATTAAGTGATGTAAGTGAGAGCGGAGCGAGTAAAATAACAAGATACCATCTTATCCTAGCCAATCTCTGACTGACTAAGATTAGATTTGAGAGAGAAAATACCAAGAACCCCTTGGTTTAAGACCAAAAAATTCACTGCCAGAATTCTCGAAAAATCTACCGCTTCCTCTCCCCTTGCCTTTTTGTTGTCTAAATGATACTACAGACCCTATGATTTCCGAACGTACTTTACCAACCTTTAATCCTGCTTCCATCATTATTACCAAAGCTGAAGGTCTTCGCCTATACGAAGATATGGTTTTGGGGCGGATGTTTGAAGATAAATGTGCCGAAATGTATTATCGAGGCAAAATGTTCGGTTTTGTCCACCTCTACAACGGTCAAGAAGCGATATCTAGCGGTATTATTAAAGCCTTGCGTCAGGGAGAAGATTACGTTTCTAGCACCTATCGCGATCACGTCCACGCCCTCAGTGCCGGAGTTCCCGCTCAAGAGGTAATGGCGGAGTTATTCGGCAAAGCTACCGGCTGTAGTAAAGGACGGGGCGGCTCCATGCATATGTTTTCCGCCGAACATAAGCTTTTAGGGGGTTACGCTTTTGTGGCCGAGGGGATTCCCGTCGCAACCGGGGCGGCTTTTCAAAGTAAGTACCGTCGCGAAGCTATGGGTGATGCCAGTGCCGATCAGGTAACGGTCTGTTTCTTCGGGGATGGGGCGAGTAATAATGGCCAGTTTTTTGAGTGTCTGAATATGGCCGCTCTCTGGAAGTTGCCGATTATCTATGTGGTGGAAAATAATAAGTGGGCGATCGGTATGGCCCACGATCGAGCCACTTCTCAACCGGAAATCTATAAAAAAGCCAGTGTTTTTAGTATGGTCGGTGTGGAAGTGGACGGTATGGATGTGGTCGCCGTTCATGCCGCCGCCAGAGAAGCCGTGGCTCGGGCCCGCGCCGGTGAGGGACCGACTTTAATTGAGGCCTTAACCTATCGTTTCCGGGGTCACTCTCTGGCAGATCCCGACGAGTTACGCAGTGCTGACGAGAAACAATTCTGGGGCGAAAGAGATCCGATCACTCGCTTTGCCGCCTACCTCTACGAGCGAGAGCTGGCCACGAGAGAGGAATTAAAAGAAATCGAGCAGAAAATTCAAGCTGAAATCGAGGAAGCGGTTAAATTTGCCGAATCTAGCCCCGAACCCGATCCTAGTGAACTAACTCGCTTTATTTTCGCCGAAGACGAGTAATTTCAGTGATCGGTGATCAGTGATCAGCTGCTGAAGGCAAGGGGCAACAGGTAAGAGACAAGAGACAAGAGGCTCTAAAAAAGAATTTGGCAATTCTCCTACCTAAAAAGAAGGTTAGAAACTAAGTAGATCAAAGCTTTTAGCTTAACCAATTAGGTTTTAGATGCGGTCGAGTTTCTTCTTGACTAATCACTGTTTACTGGTTACTGATCACTGATTACTTAAGGTATTCTATGAGGGGGAGTAGAAAAATCCCGCCTCGAAGCTGGTTGCTGTTGAAAAAATCCGTAAAAAATAGTTGCGCTCTTGTATAATTCGCTAAAATCCAGAGAAATAGCTTTTGCCATGGCGACTACAGAAGCATTGAACCCCAGTCAGTTCTCACTCTTAACCAACCTCACCGCTGATCGTTCAAGTTCACCCAACCCACAACAAGAAATGGACAAAGTTATCATTCTCGTTAATGCCGAAGCTCAAGCCAGTGGTCAGATGTCTCGGCTATCGCCCGTTACCGAAAAGATGGTGATTGCCTTAAAAAATGCGGTTCCTAAATCCTTGGCGGTGGAGGTGACGGGGACGGCTTCTTTGTGGTCAAAAATGGAGTCGGGTAAAACCAGCCAGAATAATTTAATCTGGTGTCCCTTAACAATTCAATTACCCAATTGGGTGAATTTTCCTGGTAAAAAAGTTTATCAAGCTTGTCGGGATATCGAGGAAAGACGCACTTGGGTTGCCCATACCCTGCACTATAAAACCAGTCAGGGAGATTCTTCTTTTGGGGATCTTTGGTTGCCGATCACGGTGACATCTAAGGGTTTAGAATACGGTGAGGTAATCGGAGAAGGCATGATCCCCAACGCCTACAGTCAACCGATTAGTCTGGAAAGAGAGAGTCTTAAGTCTTTACATCGGCTGGCAGCGCAATTACTGGATAATTTACAGGCTCCTTCTTCTGTTTATTTGCTGCAGTTTCGTCTGGCTCATCGAGAAGTGGTTTTTGATCGTCTCTGGCCTTTTCCTGCCGCACCTGCGATCGCTTCTCTGCGCGGTCAACAGACGGATCTCTATGCAGCCTACTGGAATTGTTTACGTCGGCAAGCAATGCTCGACCATTCCTTGGCAATTTAATCCAGTAGCAGAGAAAAACTGTCTAACTTTGGCCACAACAGCGATCGATCCCTAAACTATAGTCATTTCAATTAAGATTGAGAATATCAATCCCAGAGTTCATCAGGTTTTTGTCGGTCTAGAGTGTATCAGACTTATCTGAAATGACTATATCTAAAATTAAATCACTGACGGCGTTAGCGATCGGCTGGTGTGGGGAGCGGGGAGCAGGGGACAAGGGGAGAAGGATATTGTTTGAAGGTGGGATAAGATGCGATCGCCAATGGAGAAGCAAGGTTTTTGAGCCACTAGCTTTCAAAATCTTGCACCTGTTCCGCTAAAAAAGCTCCAAAACCCTTACTTCGTCTATATTGCACGTTTATTAAGCCAAGCCTAATTATTGGTGCTGCCCAAGAAATCGGCCTCCCTTTCATTGCTGCAGTTTAAATGCAATGCAGCTTAGCAGTAATCTATTAAGTTGACAAAAGCGATACTTTGGCAGAATATTTAGCGTAGCAGCCGCCATAAAAACACGGCTTTTGTCCGTTCAATCTCTCGAAAATGCCGAAATATTCGCTAATTATTCCGATTTATAACGAGGAAGAAACCATTCCAGAACTCTATCGTCGTGTCAGTGCCGTCATGGATAGTTTAGATGATTCTGTGGAACTGATTCTGATTAATGATGGCAGTCGGGACCGGTCCTTAAAATTAATGCGGGAACTACAGGAAAGAGATGCTAGGGTCTGTTACATTAGCTTTGCTCGTAACTTTGGCCATCAGGCAGCAGTAACAGCGGGACTCAATTTCGCTAGGGGTCAAGTTATTGTTGTCCTCGATGCCGACTTGCAAGATCCACCGGAATTGATTCCCAAAATGATTGAGTCTTGGCAAGCAGGTTATCATGTGGTTTACGCCCAGAGAACAAAACGGAAAAAAGAAAGTTGGTTTAAACGCCTAACTGCCTACGTTTTCTATAGATTGCTGCGACAATTAGCCGACGTGGATATCCCTGCGGACACGGGGGATTTTTGTCTGATGGATCGTCAGGTAGTGGACCTATTAAATTCTATGCCAGAACGGAATCGTTATATTCGCGGTTTACGCGCTTGGATTGGTTTCCAACAAACTGCTGTTAAGTTTGAGCGGGATCCCCGGTTTGCTGGGGAAGTCAAGTACACTTTTAAAAAATCCCTAGCTTTAGCGATTAATAGCTTGGTGTCTTTTTCTAAGATTCCCCTGCGTATTTCCACTTATTTAGGCTTATTTTCCGCTTTAATTGCCCTGTTTATGGCTTTACTGGTTCTCTACTGGCGCCTGCAGCAACCCGACTCTCCCGTTACCGGTTTAGCTACTATCTTGATCGCTGTGTTTTTCTTGGGTTCGGTACAATTGATCGGTATTGGCATATTAGGGGAATACATCGGGCGAATTTACGAAGAAGTTAAAGGCAGACCAGCCTATACGATCGCTGAGATCGCTGGGTTGGAAATCAATTAAACTTTCCCAACAACTATCAATTAATTCTTGTCGATTGATGACCTACGGACAAATAAACTTATGATGGATCAGAGAAAATATTTACCCGATCGATTGGCCGCTAATTTCGGACAGTTTTTGATCATTGCTATTTTATTAATCGGAATTGGCCTACGATTTTTCAATTTAGAGCAAAAAGTCTATAGTGCCGATGAAGTTAGACGTATTATGCGTTTTTCGGGATACACGATTCAAGACGTGCGGGAGCGGGCTTTCAACGGTGAAATTATTGGCAGGAAAGACCTACAATATTTTCAACATCCTCATTCCGAACGCTCTCTATCCGATGCCTTGCGCTCTATGATGAGGAATCCAGAACATCCTCCCCTATACAATTTGTTAGCGCGCTTCTGGATGCAGTTAATCCCCATCGAACATTCGGCCAGAACTTTCTCGATTTTCTTAAGCATCCTAGCCATTGCTTGCCTTTATTGTTTATGCCTAGAATTGTTTGATTCTTCGCTAACGGCCTCGATTGCAATCGCTTTATTCGCTGTTTCTCCCCTTCGGATACTTTCGGCACAAAACGCTACCCAATATAGTTGCTGGACAGTGACAATTATTTTATCAGGAATTGCTCTTTTACGAGCAATCCGTAAAAATACGCTTAAAAGTTGGCTCTGGTATAGCCTCAGTTTAGCCTTGACTTTTTATACTCATTTATTTTCTGCTCCCGTCGCCATCGCCCAAGCTTTATATGTGATTCTTCTAGAGAGATTGAAAATTACAAGAACAGTTGTTAGCTATGTATTGGCAGCTGTTGGCAGCTTAGTTTTATTTAGCCCTTGGCTATTCGTGATTTTTACCAACCTAGACAAAATTGATCGCAACACCCAATACTATCGACAGTTTAAGACTAATATTATCCAAATATCTCAAACCTTATTCCGTCATACTGGTCATGTATTTGTGAATTTCTTTCACCGCAAAGGAAGATTAGAATCGGCTTTACATTTATTAATATTATTGTTAGTGGTTTATTCTCTTTACTATCTCATCCGATACGCATCGCCGAAAGTTTGGTTATTCCTCATAACTTTGATTGTTGTTCCGACACTGTTTCAAATTGTACCTGATTTATTAAAACCATCGATCCGCTCCCTACAAGCCAGATATTATATGCCGGCTTTTCTGGCAATCCGGATGGCTATATCCTACCTGATTGCCAGTTATATCGGCTCAAAATCGCCAAAAAATTGGCTGCACTATTTAGGACAACAAATCTTGCTAATTTTGCTGCTACTAGGTATAGTATCATGTGTATTTCTGGGTTTAAATCCTGATGCGGCTTTAGATGATCAACGAGCTACAGCCAGTGGAGCTAATCTAAAAATCGCCCCTGTTGTAAACTCCATGACCAAGCCGATAGTCATCAGCGATAATACCCCTAGTTTCTTTTTGTCATTATCCTATTTAGTTAACGATCAAGTTAAGTTTCAATTATTTCAGGATGGCGATGTGGAATGCTGGCGGCAAAAACTCAATCTCAAGGAATTAGCCCAAAACTATAGTAATATCGTCGTGGCACATCCCGAAGAAGATTTTGTTAACTTCTTAAATGAGCAGTACCCCATTCGTACAAAAAAATTAGCAGAGCAGCTAATAGAAATTAAACTCCAATAGCAAAGAAAAACTGTCTAACTTTGCCCACAACAGCGATCGATCCCTAAACTATCTAAAATTAAATCACTGACGGCGTTAGCGATGGCAAATTCACTATAAAAACTTTCGCGAAAATCAAACGCTTGCATCTCGGTAACGATCGCAATCACCAAGTTACCGAGATCGTTTTCCCCTTCCAAACGCTGACGCAGAAAAATTTGACTAGCACGTTCAGCGATAGTTTCATTAATAGCTTCGGGAATAAATTCCGCATCTAACCAACGATGTAAAGCGGTGCGCAGCCAAGTTTGTTCCTGTTGGGGATTTTCGATCGGTGGTAAAGTAATCGGCGGAATTGGTGGGGGATGATCAGGCATAATTAGAGAATGATCAGGCTACGAGACTGAATTCTTGGGGGGAGTCGTGGATACCGCCTCTATTATACAAGGATACGCACGCGGTTACTTTCTCATGGCCGATGAGGGGGGGCGATTGGATTGGTATTCTAGTAAAAATCGCGCTCTTATCCCTCTTGATCGGCGTTTTAGGTATCCCAAGTCCCTAAAACGAGTTTTGAATCAAAATCGCTTTAGCGTGGCTATTAACCGCGATTTTGCTGGGGTTTGTGCCGGTTGTGCCGATCGCTCCCTGACTTGGATTTCCCCAGAGTTAATGCAAATCTATCAGCAATTACACCAGGCCGGTTGGGCCTACAGTTTCGAGACGTGGCAAGGGGATCAATTAGCGGGGGGGATTTTAGGTTTAGCAATTCGCGGGGTTTTTATCGGGGAATCGATGTTCTATAAAATTCCCGATGGTTCTAAGGTAGCCATGGTCAAGTTAGTCGAACACCTCAGAGAACGGAATTTCTGTCTATTTGATGCCCAAATGCAAAATCCCCATCTGGCTAGATTTGGGGCCTATACTATCTCCGAAAAAGAATATCATCCCCTACTTGAAGGCGCTCTGTTGAAGCATTGCCATTTTGTTTAAGTATTGTTTCCGATTGTGGCAGTCATCTTAATAGTGAGGTACTAATTTTTCGTTTTGGGGGGACAGTCGTCACGATTCGGTCGTCAATAGCAAATTAGACTATACTTCATCTTTAAGAAAAAAGCTGTAAGAATCGACCTCGAAAATGTCTTGACCATCGAACCCGATTCGAGGTATTCTATCAGGGTAGATCAGACAGTAATGAAATTCAGATTTAAATTGGCAATGTTAAACCAGTTAAGAATTCTAATTGTTGATGATAATGAAGTAGATCGGATCGCCGTGCGCCGATTCTTAAGAACATCGGAGATGGCGATAGAAATAACAGAAGCCGCTGACTATCAAGAGGCTAAAGAAAAGATGTCCAATAATCTTTTCGACTGTATGTTTATCGATTATCTTCTACCCGATCGAGATGGTTTGACTTTGGTGCGGGAAATTCGGCAACAGGGACTTAAAATACCCCTAATTGTCTTAACCGGTCACGGAGACGAAGGAATTGCCGTAGATATGATGAAAGCCGGTGCTTCCGATTATCTGAGTAAATTTCGTCTTTCTGCCTCGCGCTTAAATCAAGCGATGCGAAACGCCCTACGCATCTATGAAGCGGAACAAGAAGTGGCGATTGCCAAACAAGAAAAAGAGCAATTGGCTAGACAAAAAGAAGATTTTGTTTCGAGGATGACCCACGATTTGCGAACTCCCTTAGTGTCTGTCAATCACATATTAGAACTATTTCAAGAAGGTTTATACGGTGAGATTACTCCCGAAATGAGTCGAGTCATTCATGTGATTATTCGCAGTAATCAAAATCTCTTGGAAATGGTTAATAATCTTTTGGAAGTTTATTGTTATGAAAACGGCGAAAAGATACTTAATTTTACTAAATTAAAGATTATCGATATTCTCGAAGAAGTCTGTCAGCAGTTAACTCCCCTTGCCCGAGAAAAAGGACTAGAATTAAGCTTAAATGCCGAAAATGCCGGGGAAATTTTCCTAACTGGCGATCGCTTGGAACTGCGGCGCGTTTTTACCAATCTCATCGGCAATGCGATTAAATTTACCCAAAAGGGTGATGTGAAAATTCATCTCATCCCCGCTACAGAGGAAGATACTTTTGTCACCATTGTCGTCGAGGATACTGGTATCGGCATTTCAGCAGAAGAACTACCCCGGATTTTTGAGCGCCTGTACTCCGGTTCCCCGGACAGTTCCAACAATGGGTTAGGACTTTATCTCTCCCGTCGCATTATCGATGCTCATGGGGGAACTATTGCCGTCACCTCAGAATTAGAACGGGGTAGTAGCTTTTCTGTCCGTTTACCTGTCTAGAAAGATCGATAATAGAAAAAATACTTTCTGCCGATCGGTCACTGTTAATGGCTTCTAATTGGGATATCTTGTTAATACAAGCGGCGCGTCAGGGCAATCTCGCGCGGGTTCAAGCTTTACTGAGTCAGGGGGCAAATGTCAACGCCACTGATGGGCAAAATACTACGGCTTTAATCTATGCCGTGCAGGGGGGTCATAGAGAAATTGTGGCAATTTTGCGAGAATTTGGGGCTGATATCAACAAAAGTAAACAACCCCAAGGTTTAAGCCCTCTCATGTTAGCGGCTGCCCTCAATCACAGTGAAATCCTTGCTCAATTAATCGCCGTCGGCGCTAATGTCAATCAGCTCAATCAAGATGGTACACCAGCACTAATGATCGCCGTTTATAAGGGTCATACAGCGATCGCAGAACAGTTATTAACCGCCGGTGCTCGGGTCAATATGCGCGATCGGGATGGAGATACGGCTTTATCTGTAGCGATCAGACAAAATTACGCCGCAATTGTCCGTTTACTGCTCGATAGTGGTGTAGATGACGAAATACGTCAAGAAGCTTGGTTACAGGCTCTCACCGCCAATTGCCCAGAAATCCTCGAATTGTTTATTACCCGTGGTATGCCCCTCGATTCTCCCACTTTATCCGGGGAAACTCCCCTAATTTTGGCTGTAGAGAGGGGAAATCTCGGCAGCGTGCAAACTTTACTGCAAGCGGGAGCAAATCCAAACATCAGCACGGAGGAGGGAGAAACTGCCCTCATGATCGCCGCTGCTGAGGGATATTTCGATATTGTCCGACTTTTACTCGCTAAGGGGGCTAGTATTGACAATCAAAATCAGGCTGGGGAAACGGCTCTGCATTTAGGGACGATCGAAGGACATCTAGAGATCGTCCAGGCCCTAGTACAAGCCGGCGCTTTTGTCAATCACCGCAACCATTTTGGTGATACACCCCTGATCATCGCCACGGTGCAGGGATACGAAGCGATCGTTTTAGAATTGTTAAAACAGGGGGCGGAGCCTAACCTAACTCAGCAGGGAGAAACACCGTTAACTTTAGCTCTACAGCGCAAATTTACGGAAATCTGCCGTTATCTCCTCGACTACGGGGCTAATCCCAACGCCGTTTATCCCGATGGCAAAACCGTCCTCATGAAAGCTTGTGAGGGCAATAATAGTCAACTGGTGCGCCGGTTAATCGATATCGGCGCCGATGTCAATAAACTCGATTTTAGCGGCGCTTCCCCTTTAATGTGGGCGAGTTATCACGGTTGTCTCGACACGGTTAAAGTTTTGTTAGACGGGGGAAAGGTGAACTTAAATCAGAAAAATCAAGGGGGAATGACCGCTTTAATGTTAGCTAAATTTAATCACCATCAGGCGATCGTTTCTTTATTAAAACAAGCGGGAGCGATCGAGTAAGCTGCCCGCGAATTTAAATTGCTTGTTGAGATGAGGCTGCGAGGCAGGAGATAGGGTGGTCACTGCGTGCGCGTTGCGGGGGGTGTTGGGGTGTTGGGGTGTTAGTTGAAATTCCCCCACTTCCCCACTTCCCCACTTCCCCACGAGAAACTTTTTGCCGCAAACCCTAGATAGTCAACAGCTTACCATGACCACGGTGATATTATCGGAACCGCCAGCTTTTTTGGCCGCTGCCACTAAATTCTCGACAATTTCCTGACAATCAGCACCGGTTTGCAAATAATCGCTAATTTCCTCGTCGGACACTTCTTCCGTCAAACCATCACTACAGAGAATTAAACTATCGCCGGATTGCACATCGAGGGGAGATACCGTCACTGGGGGCAAATCGCGACGACCAAGGCATTGAAATAAAACGTGCCGCCAAGGGTGGTTTTTCGCTTCTTCTTCGGACATATCACCCATTTTTATCGCCCTAGCTATCCAAGTATGATCTTCCGTCACCTGTTCTAATTTTTGCTCACGAAAGCGATAGAGACGGGAATCACCAATATGGGTGTACCAAGAGCCATCATCTCGGAAGATAGCCATGACTAGGGTTGTCCCCATGTCCTGTCTTTCGGGATTTTTCAGTTGATCTTCAATAATCTTCTCGTTAGCGGCAGTAATTGCCTCCTGCAGCAATTCCCCGGCAGCCAGGGGCGAATGCCAGTGTTCTTCTAGATGAGCTTGGATAGTTTCAGTGGCGATTTGACTAGCTTCCTGGCCTCCCGCATGACCCCCCATACCATCGGCAACGATAAAAAAGCGCCGCTCGGGGTCGATATAATAACTATCCTGATTAACCGATCGCACTACACCAGGATCGGTCAGTCCTCCAAAAGAAAGATTGTTCATCGAAATTTCTGCTGCTAACACAATATTTATTATCCCGCGATCGATTACATCATACGATCCTGACGTTCAATTTTTCGCCAAAGTCTCAAGAGGGCTATCCCCGGAAGCAGGGAAATCGCCATCGGCACTAAAGTTAACCAACCAAAACCACTGACAAATAGAAGCGTCGCTGAGATAAGCAAAGCACTTATGAGTAAAGTATAGTTGGTTCCCATTTGAATCATACCCAATCGCCGCAAAAGTCGATCGGATTCGCTGGAACGTACCCGAACACGGATATCACCCCGTTCTAATTTTTCGATCGTATCATCGATGCGTCGGGGTAAACTCAGGGCGGTGCTGCTCACTTGGGCCGCTTGCCGTCCTAACTCATCGAGGATATTACTGCCATTATTTCCTGTCATATCATTTACTAATTGCAGGGCAAAAGGTTGGGCCACTTCCATAAAGTTAAATTCGGGATCGAGTCCTTTGCCTACCCCTTCCAGCGTAGAAAATGCCCGCATGACAAAGGTAAAGGTAGCGGGAAAGCGAAAAGGCTGATCGTAGGCGATTTCATAAAGATCATCGCTGATAGAGGCCACGGATTGCTCCTCAAAGGGTTTATCCATGAAGTTATCGAGCATATACTGGATCGAGCGCCGCACTGCTCCCATATCACCATTAGCAGTTAATGCTCCTAAATCTACCAGAGAAGTGACCACGCGATCGGCATCTTTTTGGGCAATTCCCAAGAGAGTCTGCATTAATTTTTCGCGCACGTTGGTTTTAATTTGTCCCATCATGCCGAAATCGTAGAAAATTAAGGAGCCATCACTATCAACGGCGATATTGCCGGGGTGGGGATCCGCGTGAAAAAAGCCGTTATTGAGTAGTTGAATTAGATAGGCTTTTGCCCCCAGTTTAGCCAACAATTTGCGATCGAGTCCGGCCGCTTCTAGGGCCTCATAGTGACTGATTTTGATGCCAGGGAGATATTCTAGGGTTAAAACTTGGGGAGAGGTGTAGCGCCAATAGACTTTTGGTACTTTTACCCAATCTTCCCCGCGAAAATTACGGCGAAAAGTGTCGGCGTTACGACCTTCGTTGAGATAATCGGTTTCTTCCCAGAGAATTTTACAGCATTCTTCATAAATTCCCGTCCAATCGCGACCTTTACCCCATTTGGGATGATTTTGGAAGTATTGGGCGATTTTTTTCAGGATAGCCAGATCGATACTAAATAATTTTTTCAATCCGGGCCGTTGGACTTTGACCACCACATCTTCCCCGGTGTTCAGTTGGGCCCGGTGAACTTGCCCTAAACTAGCGGCTGCCAGGGGAATAGGATCAAAGCTTTTAAAGAGTTGATTGAGGGGTTTACCGAAGGATACCTCGATAATTTTGCTGGCCTGTTCGTAGGTAAATGCGGGAACCTGATCCTGTAGTTTCGAGAGTTCTTCCACATATTCGAGGGGAAAAAGATCGGCGCGAGTGGAGAACAGTTGACCGACTTTAATAAAAGTCGGTCCCAATTCTAGCATGGTTTCCCGAATCCAAGCGGCCTGTTTTCTGCGTCTGCCGGCGAGTTTTTCTTGGCTATAGCCGCCGTTATAGCTCCATTTTTTACCGTTGAGCCAGAATTGATAAAGTACAGTCAGAACGAATCGCCAAATATCTAGACGACGACGATTGATGGAATAGCTTTCTCGATTCCAACGATAGCTATTTTTGGCGACTTCGAGGGCCGGCATTGCTGGGTTTAACTCTGGGGTAACGGGGACGGGTAGAAAGGCTGACACGCAATTTTTGGGGCTTTAAAGCGACTAAAAGAGGGTTTTGGGGTTAATTACGGTGGTTTTTTAGTTCTGAGCGCAATTGGGCGATTTCGGCCCGCATTTCGTCGATGTTTTCCTGCACATCGGCACTGGAGGAACCACCGGACTCTGTACCAGTATATACTCCCTTTTCCATGGCTTGATCGGCTCTCATTTGCACTTCTTCGACGAATTGCCGCAGGTTTTCCCGTTGTTCGGCATCAAATTTGCCTAATTCGCTTAAAGCGTTGGTAAACGCATCTTCTAGCTGTTCACCGATCACTTCAGCGATCGCTCGTCCGAGGAAAAAGGCGTGAATAACGGGGTTAGTCATAATCTTAAATGGATGTTTTCGCTTCGGGGTTTGTGGACGGGAAAGGCGATAATAGATTCCCTAACTACTAGGTTAGGCGACAGAACCGGAAAAGGCAAATCGTTTTTCTGAAAACGGAGGTGAGACGGGGAGGTTAATCGACAAAATTAGGGGAAAGAAAAGGCTCTAAGGGAGCAGAATCCGGTTTGATCTCGTCGAGAATTATCGCTGAAATCAACCCGATTCGCGAAATAATATTGTCATCAACAATACCATCCCTGGAGAGTTAAGATGCTCAGAAAACGTTTATTAATCCCCTTAATCTTATCCCTAGTCACTTTCGGTCTAGTGGTGGCCTGCAATTCTGGCACTCCCACTGGTCAAACTAACCCCAGTCCCGCAGAAAACGCCGGCACTGCTGCTATTCCCATCGGTGCAGCTTTAGCCCAAACTAGCAATCTCGCCCTATTGGGACAGGAACAGGTGATCGGTGTCAAGATGGCTGAAACATATTTTAATAAAAAGGGCGGAGTCAATGGAACACCGATTAAAGTTATTATCCAGGATGTGGCCGGGGATGAACAGGGGGCGATCAACGCCATTAATACCCTGATCACCCAAGATAAGGTGGTGGGTATTCTCGGTCCCTCCCTGTCCCAACAAGCTTTTGCCGCTAGTCCGATCGCCGATCGAGCCAAAGTTCCCATTCTCGGCCCCTCTAACACGGCTAAAGGTATCCCCCAGATCGGTGAGTATGTGGGTAGGGTGTCCGCTCCTGTGGCTGTGGTTGCTCCCAATGCGGTTAAAACCGCTTTAAAAATCGATCCCAAGATTAAAAAAGTGGCTGTCTTTTTTGCCCAAAATGATGCTTTTAGTAAATCGGAAACGGAAACTTTTCAAGAAACCCTGAAGAGTTTAAATCTCGATATTGTCACCGTGCAGAAATTCCAAACCACCGATACAGATTTTCAAAACCAAGCCACCGCCGCTATTAATATGAAACCAGATTTAGTGGTTATTTCTGGTTTGGTTGCTGACGGGGGCAATTTGGTCAAACAGTTGCGACAATTAGGCTATCAGGGGTTAATTATTGGGGGCAATGGTTTAAATACTTCTAATATTTTCCCGGTTTGTCAAGCTCAATGTGATGGCATTATCATTGCTCAAGCTTATAACCCGGAATTAGATAGTCCTATTAATCGGGATTTTGTCGCCGCTTATACCGCAGAAAATAAAAAAGCACCGCCCCAATTTACCGCTCAAGCTTTTACGGGAATTCAAGTTTTTGTCGAGGCCTTAAAACGGGTAGATGATAAAAATAAACTCAGTACACTTTCCCTCGAACAAATTCGCCAACAATTAAATCAGGAAATTTTAGCGGGTAAGTATGTGACTGTCTTGGGAGATATTGCTTTTACTCCCGAAGGGGAAATCATTCAGGATAAATTCTCCGTGGCACAAATTAAAATGGATGCCGATGGTAAAAATGGTAAATTTACTTTTGTGGAAAATTAATCAGTAAAGGGTTCTTCTCATTTCTATCTCGTTGCAAGGGATACCCTTGCAACGAATTTCCAGAGGTTCTAGCTTTTGTGTAATCCTAAATCCTGTTTAAAGTATTCAAGAATGTTAAAGTCGAGTCCAAAATCAACATAATCCTGTTCTGACTTGCAATGTTCTATTCAATTAATTTCTCATAAAAGAAAAATGTAGGTTGGTTTTCACTTTCTTCAGAAATTCTTCTTAAGTTTTAGTTTACCCTAATTATTGCTCTCAGCTAGTTCTGGAATTTCTGGCGATTATTAGTAGTGAAATTTACAGGAAACAATAACAATTTCTTCATCAGACACGCTATAGCGGTGTGCAGTCGTATGAGGTACAGTGTCACGAGCTATAAACCATGCTAGGCAAAGCTTGGTTTGTATCTCACTCAAGCGCTTACCGCTATATAAACTAGGCGATGTTCTTTTGTAATGCGTCGTGACCACAATCCTGATAGTTCATGTTTTAATGCTTCTGGTTTTCCTAATCCAGAAAAAGGCTCTCTTTGAACATCTTTAATCAGGCTGACAATTTTAGCGTCAACTTTTTTATCTGCGATCGCTCATAGATTAAACTCATCAAAACTTCGGGTTAGAAAGGCGACTTTCCTCATAAGTTAGCAGCATCTACATAAACATAACTATCAGGATTTTTCAGGGATTCTATTGCCTCTTGGAGATGTTGACGGTTAGCTTCTGTGGAAAGCAGATAGTCCGTTTCATCCATTTCAGCAGCTTCTTTAATCAACAAAATCGCTTCGACAACTGTTCCTTCTGGTAAGTCGAGGGGAGGTAAACTAAGTTGACCATTTTTGATGATTGTTTGGTATTTTAGTGCATTCATATACTTTTACTATTCTTGAGATTTTATTGATTATAGCAGTTTCAATGATAACTTGGCTCTTCTCGTTTCTGTATAGTCTTACCTCGTTGCCAGGCGGTCCCTTGTAACACACTTCCAGAGGTTCTAGTTCTTGTGTAACCCATCAGGGAAGGGAGGGAAACACTCCTTCCCTTGTCCCTAGTGTTGAGAATGTTAGACATAGATAAACAGGCGATTTGGCGGGAAAACTGCGCTCGCTGTGGGTTAATCCGGTTAGAAGCGGGTCAATTCAGCCAATATAAACAGAATTTTGCCACAAAAGGAGTTATAGATTTAGCTAAACAGGTTTTATTGCTGTAACTGATGACCACAGCTACTACAAAAGCGATCGGTTGCCGCTACTTTTGCCCCGCATTGACTACAAAATCGCGTTTTGCTGACGGTTTTTGCGTCTCCCATACTCATTTTCATATCTCCCATTTGCATTTCCATGGGGGTAAAATTCATCGACATATTACCCATTTTCATCGGTTGCATCGGTTGCATCGGTTGCATTGGTTGCATTGGTTGCATCGGTGAGGAGGAGAAACTGGTAGCAGTGGTCGATTGAGAGGACTGAGAAACTCCAGAGGTATGAGGAGAGGAAAAACCGATACTGCTTCCTTGAATTTGGATTCTGTGGGGTCCGGTTTCAGTGATAATTTCAATAATCGCCCCTTGGGGAATTATCTCTATTTGGGGTTCTTTTGTCCAAACTCCCGTAGCAAAACTACTGCTAGACTGCTGTTGTTGTCCCACAGCACCACTAGCGAGGGTTACAATCGTCTGCGGCCCTTGATTATCGAGATAGAGACGTTGTCCTGTGGGTAATTCACTATAAATAGCCATATTTTTGACAGTGAAAAGTAAAAAGTAAAAAGCTAGTTAACACCCCTAGGATCCAGTCTAGCGAGGATAAAAATGTTAGAGGATTTTCTTAAGAATTTTATCGACAAAAAAAGGGCGGTTTAACCCACCCTCACCATGTCTCAAGAAAACAAACTTTTTAACGGACGCTACCGGCTAATTTATCGACCCGAATCGGTTTCATCAGGTACAATTTGAGGAATTGCCAAGCATTAGAGGCGAAGATAGGCAATTTCTTCAGGAATTTAACCGGTGCGGCACTGTTTTCGCTATCGATCGCCCGTAATCCCTCGTTATTGCGAACACAAATCTCTAGGCGATCATAAAATTCAGGACTATCCACATCGAGAACAATCGGGAAGACGCGGCCGGCGGTTTCATTGGTCTTCTCGATCACATACTTATCGTACTCGCGAGCGTCCAAACCGAGAATGGCGTAGAAACCAGAACGCTGAGTATCATTGAGATACATCGTAGCGAAGACCGAAAGCAGGAAGAAACGACACCAGAGACGAGCGCGCCAATCATTAAGAATATCAGGCTGCGCACGCATGATCGCATCAAAGAAGTCCCCGTGACGGTTTTCGTCTTGACACCAATTCTCGAAGAAGTTAAAAATCGGATAAACCCGATCTTCGGGATGTTGTTCGAGATGACGATAAATGGTGATATAACGCCAATAACCGATTTTTTCGGAAAGATAGGTGGCGTAGAAGATAAATTTCGGTTTAAAGAAGGTGTAGTTACGGCTTTTGGTTAAAAATCCCAAGTCAAGGGAGAGGTTAAAATCCGATAAAGCCTTATTAAGGAATCCAGCGTGACGCGCTTCGTCCCGGGACATGAGGTTAAAGCATTCTGCGAGAACGGGATTTCTGTTTTTTAAACGTCTGCCGAGTTCTTTGTAGAGAAGAAAGCCGGAAAATTCGGCCGTGCAGGATCTTTCCAGAAATTCCACGAATAAGCGACGAGTTTCGCCATCAATGTGATCCCAAGAGCGATCGAATTCTTGATTGCGAACGAAGTGATGCCGGTTATAATCGGTACGGAATTCCTCTAAAATCGCTTTCAGTTCTTCCTCGTTAGCGGCGATCGACATTTCCGCCATCGCTTCAAAATCAGTGGTGTAGAAGCGGGGAGTGAGGATCGTTTCTTTAGCGGGAACTTTTATACCCGGACGGATTTCCTCGAATTCTGGTTTTTGGATCGTGCTGACCATAGGGATTATTGATTTTACTCTGGGATGATGATTGAGACGAGTAAAGGCTTTGACTTGATAATGACGAGCCGTGAAAAAACGGCTAGGATTCACTATAGCAAGCTCTCAGCCCTAGACTCCCTTCCTGTTCATTAAAAGTTACAACTCTTAATTAAGCTGTGTAAACAAACGCGGCTTTTTCCCTGGGAGTCTTGACAAATGTTCGGAGATGTGGGGTTTGTTCAGTGATCGGTAAACAGTCATCGGTAATCGGTGAACTGAAAACGGCTCTCCCAGGTTTGGTGGATAAAATGTATTCTAAGATACATTCCTGCTAGCTAGGGGGTGGAGCGAACCACAGAGACACAGAGGACACAGAGATCGATCGCTTCTATGGTAAGTTAAGCTGACCACACAGAACCTAGAAGAGCCGAAATGATTTAGATGAGTCAGCAACCCCCTCAACCTCTTTCAAAGCCAGATCCGAATCTTCCAGAACTCAAAACCAAGACGGGTAAAAGAGCAGAGCGCTTGTTGCTGAACGTTTGGGAACCCCTAGATGTTTTAGGTCGAGGGTTAATGGGGGATTTATGGAGAGCCGTTTATCTCTCGGTACAAGATGCGATCGCTCTTAGTATTTTGTTACAACTTCCAAGTTTCATCGGTCGTGTCATTATCGGTAAAGACTTTTCTGGTTTTGACGTATGCCTGCAAGAAAACCCGTTGGGCGTATCGCGCTATGCTTGTTTTATAATCATCACATCTGACTTTTGCCTATGGATTATTCTAGCCGGTCGAATCATTGGGCGCTTCTGGGTAGATCTGCGTGGATTAAAAGGAGGTAATAAGCATGGCTCAGGGAAATCATAATGAATTAAATCTCTATGAAGAGGCTAAGGCTGGTTTATTTTCCTTAGTTCAGCAGACTGTGGCTGTATTCATAGGTTTTGTCCTCATGTTACTATTTGCTGGAGGTGCTCCTTCAAGTTTTGTCATAGCACTAAGCTTTTGTCTTGGTACTGCTTTTGTGGCTTGGAGTGAACAGAAACGAGTAAGAAATTTGAAAGCAGTTGACTCATCCATTCCGCCAAAAGAATCTGAGACTGCAAGTATAGTAACAGAAGAACGATCTAACAAAAATTCAAGTACTTTAGATATTCAAACCCTGCGTCAACAAAGGCTTTTGGAAGACCTAAAGATACTAGAAGAACAATTAATGACTACAAGTTCTGTACCTGATAAATTTCGACTACGTGAACAGATTAGAAGTCTAAAGAGCGAGATTGGGAGTTTTCTAGGAGGAGTAAGATTAGGTGTTGAGGGAGACTATTACAATGTTAGTCAAGCTACTGCTGTTGGCAAATATCGATCTGACAACAACACATTCGTTCAATTAGATCAAAAGCAGACTCTTGCTGAGGCGGCAGCGGAGATTCAGCGTCTTCTCAAACAGCTAGAACAAACTAATCCAAGCGTTACTGAAGCTGAAAAGGTGGCTTACGTGAGTGATGAAACCACTCCTAGTTTCAAGCGTCGTGTTGTCGGTGCGTTACAAACGGGTGGTGAAGCTGCAATTGAGGAGTTTTTGGACAATCCGTATGTCAGTGTTGGTAAGGCTGTTCTCAAAGATTGGATGAAGCCAAAATGAGTTCTATGCAGGCAACATAACAGGAACGTTGGGCGGATAAAAGTATGAATAACACATTGCCATCAGCAAAATCAATTCCCAGTGCGATCGCCGTTCTTGTAGGGTGCGTTCCCTAATGTGACTCCTACTGCTCCACCGATCGATTTTTGGGGAACGCACCATGTACATTTATTGAAACTGTGGGTTAGAGTGCGATGCCGCTCTGGTGGTCTCAGTTGAGGAATGTTAGCGAAGATTCCCAATAGACATCTCCAAAAATTTGTAAGTCAGTCACAGCAAGGAAGACAGGCAGATTAGACCAAGAGTCAAAATTAGCTCTAAAAACCGATTAATCAGGGTTTTAAGAGACAAAATCGAATTTTGACGGAAAACTATGGCT
>NZ_JADBUP010000032.1:0-126131 GCF_020245605.1 Microcystis sp. M061S2
AGGTTATTCTCCTCGTAGGTCTCGATGATCTTTTGTCGCAAGTCTAAAGAATAGGGCTTCATCGGGTCGTGGCTCCTGCCTAGGTCTATAATTTATTGTCCTCTTCTATTGTACCTCATGCAAGTGCATACCGCTATAGGATACCAACTATAAGGATAGTACGATCACCGCTCTTGTCGGGTGCAAAAACCCGCAGGTAACGCATCAATAATATCTTTGAGGCTCATCCCAATAATTTTCTCTAGCTTGGGGAATTTCTATGAAGAGCCGGTAGGCGTTAGGCTGTATTTGTTTTGACATCAACGCCCCGTATTGTTCTCGGTAAAACCCCACACCCCACACCCCACACCCCACACCCCACGAAAAACTTTTTGGGCAGACCCTAATTATTGCCCCCCCAATAGCCATCGTTGCCCCTTGCGAGCAGCGAATGATTAATAATTTCTTTCTAAACGGCAAAACCGATAAAAATTTTCTATCAAAAAACTGGCAAAAATTGGCAAGACGAAAAATGCTGATCAGCTTGGAACAACTGAGATAGAGCATCGTCAATCTGGACATTCAAAATGTCACCAACTTGCCGTGATCCCGGTGCTAATGGTCAGAGGGAGACTTGCATGATTGCAAAATCTAAGTTAGTCTCTCTTAAAAGTCACCTTTAGGTATTTTGACTAAAAAGTAAAGTTGTCTAACTTCTACTCTAGCCTCAAGGCTAATGCTGAAAGCTAGAATCATCGGCTTAATCCACTGGCTCTAGCTAACTCTTTACACCACAGGAGGTCTGTTTGAAAGAGACTTTTATCCACCCCCCCATCACATCCGCTACCCCAGAACAGAATTGCACCGCTGAGTCTAACCGAGTCCGTTACTCAGTTGCTCTGCTGGGATTAGCACTCTCCCTGGGAGTACCTAGCATTCTCAACTCCACCTCAGAATCAGCCCAGGCCGCCAATTCTCTACCCTTGGCATGGGAAGTGATCGACCTGTCCCAAAAAGCCAAGGATGCGGGTAAAAAACTCAAAGAACCGCAGATAATCCAATCCCAAGCACTTGCCACCGTCAAATTCATCGCCACATCAGTAGTTGAGCATCAGGTAAAACCGGGAGAATCCCTGTGGAGTTTAGCCGACACCTATCAAACCACCCCCACAGCGATCGCTACCCGCAATAATCTCTCCCCCCAATCCGATTTGATTATCGGACAAACTTTAAAAATACCCACTCCTGAGCAGTTGCCCTCGGCAGCCCCGGCAGCAACTCCTGAGCAGTTGGATAGTTCCTCTGCTAGTCTCCGTCAAACCCGTCAACGTCTCCAAGAAAGTTTGGCCGCCTTGCGGACCGAGGAAACCCCCCATCAGTCCAATTCTGGGGAAACAGTAATCGTTACTGAAACTACCGCTCTCGTTCCCGATAATTCGCCAACTGGTGTCGAGATTCCCGTTATTGCTCCCGAAGAATCCCCCCGACCAACTGGCCAGGTGATCCCGATTCCCGTTCCCACCCCTGAAAGTGATCGCCCGATAGCCACAATTCCCGTTAATCCTCCCTTGACAAGCAGACCGGAAATTCCCAGCGTTGCCCTACGAAATCCGGCTCCTGTGACTGAAATTCCCGCCGCTCCCAATCCTAGGGTCATAGTTCCCCCAGAAAACCAAGTTTATCGGGTTCGGCCCGGGGATACCTTAAACACGATCGCTCGCGCTCTCGGCATCACCCCCGCCGAATTAGCCAGGGAAAACGGCATTGACAACCCCAACCGGATTAAAGTCAATCAAACCCTAGTGGTTCCCGACCGCTCTGCCAACGCTAGAGTTAATCAAAATCTTACCCCCTTGGTCGGCGATCGTCCTAGGTTGTCCTTTAACCCCAGCAATCGACAAAATCCACCCCCGGAAACTGCCACCACGGAGACGGAAGAATTCCCCGAAAATATCACCGGCAGCTATCGGGAAAGATTGCGCCAAGAGGTGGCTAATCTGCGGGAAACTAACCTTTCGGAAACCCAGAAAAGTATCGCTATTCCCGTCGATAATCCCCCAGAAACTGTCGAGGATCGGCAAATAACCGCTAATCCCCAATGGACTGCCATTCGTTCGCGTTCTAACCAAAGCACCCCCCCGCAGATTATCGGTTCGGCTCCTACTAATGTGGAAGAATATAATGACCGCCTACGAATTCCCGTCGGCGAAACCGTAGAACCTTCCCTTCCTCCCCTCACTAATCCCGATGAGCATTTACCTAATCCCACCCCTATTTTTACTGGCTTTATCTGGCCCACTAGAGGTGTGTTAACCTCCGGTTTCGGTTGGCGCTGGGGCAGACCTCATCGCGGCATCGATATCGCCGGTCCAGTGGGTACACCAGTTGTGGCGGCGGCCGCCGGTGAAGTAATCGCCTCCGGTTGGAATTCGGGCGGTTATGGCAATCTGGTGAAACTGCGTCACCCCGATGGTAGCACCACTCTCTATGCCCATAACAGCCGTCTGTTGGTGCGTCGCGGCCAAACTGTTGAGCAAGGCGAGCCAATCGCCCAGATGGGTAGCACCGGTTTTAGCACCGGCCCTCACCTACATTTTGAGGTTCACCCCTCCGGCCAGGGCGCAGTTAATCCCATCGCTTTCCTGCCAGGCAGACGTTAAAGATACCCCCAAAGGGAAGATTTTTTCTTCCCTTTTTTGCTCTTGTGCAATTGGGTGATTATGTGTTATGATTGATAACTGTGTAAACAACGGCTTAGTAGCTCAGTTGGTCAGAGCAGGGGACTCATAAGCCCAAGGTCGGCAGTTCAAATCTGCCCTGAGCCATTTTAGGAAAACCTAAGTGTAGAATTTTAGAAATACAGAATCTTGCTTGAAGATTATCTCGTTCCCCGGTTCTACCTGATCACTGCCCCCCACCAAAGCCTTTTTTTTGATTTCTGGAAATTCGCACCCATAAGTATGGGAAAGGGCTTGACTTAGGCGGCGGTTTGCGTTATGCTTTTCTTATAATGGGAATCTGTGCAAGTTTCAATGATTGTCAGTATTTCCATTATGAATAAAATCTTTTAAAAATATTATCTCAAAATCTCCCCAGAAAAGCAAGCAAAATTTTGCCAATAATTGTTAAGTTTTGTTAAAAAGAAATGGAGAGATCAGCCTTTATTTTTTCCCTTGCAGTAGGCCAAAACGAATTAAACCCGACTCGTAACCGCGCCGCATTAACCCTAAAGATAAGGCCCCTTGGATAGTAGTGTAACCGCTTGCTAACAAACCAGCGATCGCATCTGTGCTGAGGGCCGAGTCAATCACCACATCCCAAAAGGCCGCCACCGATAGGGACCAATCATCGGTTTTTAGGTCTTGAAAGCCAACTTCACGGGCAATATCGGCGTATTCTGGCAAAGAAATCACATAGGGGAGACAATAAACCCGATAAATCTCGTTTAATAGTTTAATCTCCCCTTCCGTTAAATTACCGGCCAGGGAAGTGGTGGGACGATGACACCAAGTAGCCATCAAAAAAGTCCCCCCGGGCTGCAAAACCCGATAACATTCCCGCAGAAATTGCCTTTTATCGGGCATATGTTCGCCACTTTCCAATGACCAGACCAGATCAAAATTATCGTCAGGAAAAGGGGTTTTTAGGGCATCAGCCACACAAAAACTGACTTGTTCTTCTAAATTGAACTCTTGCGCTCTTTGGCTGGCTCTAGCGGCTTGTACTGGGGAAAGGGTAATCCCCACCGCTTGGCTGTGAAATTTTTCGGCCAGATAAAGACTACTGCCACCAATACCACAACCGACATCAAGAATCTGATTAGCGCCAGTGACATTTCCCCAAGTTAATAATTCTTCTATTAAATCAATTTGTGCCTGACGGCGATCGAGTTTAATCTTGCCGCCGCGACCATAGTAACCATGGTGCATATGTTCGCCCCAAATCCTTTCCCATAGTCCACTAGAGGAGTCATAAAAATCGGCTATTCGTTGATCAAGTTCCATGGTGATTTCCTAGTTAAGAGAGGCGCTCTTGCCAGAGAGCCAAAACACTTACTTAACCCTAACCCGAAACTCTCAACCACGGACAAAACCCTTGAAAGTCTCTCAATGGCTAGGTGGGGTGAAGACCATCAAACCCGACAGCAACCCCGAAAATCGTGTCAGAATAGATCAGTGTAGTCACTGATGATCTTTGAGAAAAATATTTATATGTTAAGACGGGACAGCTACGATTTAATCATTGTCGGGGGCGGTATAGTCGGAACCACCCTAGCGGTGGCTTTAAAAAATACAGGATTAAATATCGCTATGATCGAGGAACGTCCCCTAGAGGTGGCCGCCTCCCGTCGTCAAGCTTATGCCCTCTCGTTGATGTCCAGCCGGATTTTTACAGGCTTGGGTATCTGGGATAAAATCTCGCCCAGTATCGGTAAATTTCGTCATATTCGCCTTTCTGATGCCGATTACCCGATTTTTGTCCCCTTTGTGGTCGATGAGCTAAAAACCGATTATTTAGGCTATGTGGGCGAACATCAAGTGATTTTAACCGCCCTGCACAAGGCCAGCCAAGATTGCGATCGCATTGACTGGTTATCCCCTGCCAAAGTGTTAACAGTGGAGTACGGAGGAGAAACAGCCACTGTCACCCTGGAAGAAGCCGGTCAAACCCGAAAAATCACCACAAAATTAGTCATCGGGGCCGATGGAGCTAGATCCGCTATCCGGCAAGGGGCGCAAATTAAAACCAAAGGTTGGAAATATTGGCAATCCTGTGTCGCTTTCACCATTAAACATCAACTCGATCGCAACGATACCGCCTTTGAAAGATTTTGGCCCACCGGTCCGATGGGCATTTTACCGCTCCAGGGTAATCGCTGTCAGATCGTTTGGACAAATCCGCATGGGGAAGCGAAAAAACTGCAAGAAATGCCCGAAGCGGAATTTATCAAGAAATTAGAGGCATATACGGGGGGATTACTGGGAAAACTCGAATTAGTTAGCCCCCGCGCTCTCTTTCCCGTACAGTTAATGCAGAGTGATACTTATGTTAAACCCCGACTGGCTTTAATTGGTGATGCCGCTCACTGTTGTCATCCCGTCGGTGGTCAAGGTTTAAATTTAGGCATTCGCGACGCGGCCGCTTTAGCGCAGGTATTAAAGGAAGCAGCGGAAAAGCAAGAAGATATAGGAGCGCTTTCTACCCTAAAATCCTACGAAAAATGGCGTAGATCGGAGAATTTAGCGATTTTAGGCTTCACGGATTTTCTTGATCGCCTGTTCTCCAATAACTGGCCGCCCATCGTTGTCATCCGTCGTCTAGGATTGGCAATGATGCGCGGTTTCCCCCCGTTGAAATTGTTTGCCCTGCAATTAATGACGGGATTAAAAGGACGTATTCCCCAATTAGCTAGATAGCTGGCCGCTAATTCCTGGAATGGGGGAGAAAGGAAGAAAAAAAAAGCTTGCAAAATGCTGCGATTATCGCTATGATGGTTAAGGTTCAATATCGGGGCGTAGCGCAGCTTGGTAGCGCACTACTTTGGGGTAGTAGGGGTCGTGGGTTCGAATCCCGCCGCTCCGATTGCAGGAAAACAGAGAGTTAGGTAGGGATGCAGCCAATCCCTACTTTGTCCTGTTTACTCGAAATTTTCTTAATTTATCAGCCTTTCTGATCAAGTTAGTTCACCATTAGGATCACTGCTTTAGTCGAAAATGTCTCATCAAATATCAGCTTACGGTTCCTGGAAATCGCCGATTACTTCCGATCTAATTGTGGCAGCATCGATTAGTCTTGGCGGTGTAACTCTAGATGGAGAAGATATTTATTGGTTAGAAGGCAGACCACAGGAAAAGGGGCGAAATGTTTTAGTTAAATTAAACCCCGACGGCACAACCACAGAAATCACCCCAGCACCTTTTAATGTGCGAACTCGTGTCCATGAATACGGGGGAGGTTCCTATCTAATTGTTGCCGGAATTATCTATTTTTGTAATTTTGCCGACCAAAGAATTTATCGCCAAACTGCCGATAGTTTACCCCAACCTCTGACCCCAGAAAATTCCTGTCGTTATGCGGATTTAATTCTCGATAAATTTGGCAATCGTTTAATCTGTATTTGTGAAGATCATAGCCAAAAAGATCGAGAACCAGTTAATAGTATTGTCAGCATCGATGTGGATACGGGAGAAATAAAAACTTTAGTATCTGGCGATGATTTTTATACCTCTCCTCGCTTAACTGCCGATGGTTCTCGATTAGCTTGGATTAGTTGGAATCATCCTAATATGCCCTGGGATAGTTCTTTTCTCTGGGTGGCGGATATTAATAATCTTTATTTAAGTAATATTCGGGTCATTGCTGGTGGTGAAAATGAGTCAGTATGTGAACCGCGCTGGTCTGCCGATCAACAGTTATATTTTACCAGCGATCGCAATGATTTCTGGAACTTTTATTGCTTTAAACACGATGAACAAATAGAAGCAGTTCTCGAACGGATCGAGGCTGAATTTGCCTATCCTCATTGGGTTTTTGGTTTATCTAACTACGGCTTCGCCGGGGAATCCCAGATTATTTGTAGCTATACAAAAGATGGTCGTTGGTATTTAGGAAGTATCGATACTGTTAATCGAGAATTCCAAGAAATTATTACTGCTGATACTAACATTTCTTCCCTACAAGTTAGCGATAACAAAATAGTTTTTATTGGCGGTTCTTTCAGGGAAATAACGGCGGTTGTCTCAATGGATTTAGCCACAGGAACTAGAGAAATTCTCAAATCTTCCAGTAATTTAACCATTTCTAGCGATTATTTCTCGATTCCGGAAATGCTCGCTTTTCCCACCAGTCAGGGACTAACGGCCTATGCTTGGTATTATCCCCCGAAAAACCCCGATTATACCGCCCCCAATGGCGAATTACCGCCCCTTTTAGTCAAAAGTCACGGTGGACCGACGGCCGCGGCTACCTCTAGTTTAAGTCTAAGGGTGCAATACTGGACCAGTCGCGGCTTTGGCTATCTAGATGTCAATTATGGCGGTAGTACGGGTTATGGTCGTCAATATCGTCAGCGTTTGCAGGGAAATTGGGGAATTGTCGATGTGGAAGACTGCATCAACGGGGCAAAATATTTGGTTAATCAGGGATTAGTCGATGGGGAAAGATTGGCAATTTCTGGAGGCAGCGCCGGGGGTTATACAACTTTAGCAGCCCTAACTTTTCATGATACTTTTAAAGCAGGAGCTAGTTATTACGGAGTTAGTGATTTAGAGGTTTTAGCCACCGATACCCATAAATTCGAGTCGAGATATTTAGATAAATTGGTGGGACGTTATCCCGAAGAAAAGGAAATTTACTATCAGCGCTCGCCTATTCATTTTACCGCTCAGTTATCTTGTCCGGTGATCTTTTTCCAAGGTTTAGAAGACCGAGTGGTTCCACCCAATCAAGCGGAAATGATGGTAGAAGCTTTAAAAGCAAAAGGTTTACCCGTCGCTTACGTTCCCTTTGCGGGAGAACAACATGGATTTCGTCAAGCTGAATCGATAAAACGAGCATTAGATGCAGAATTTTATTTTTATTCCCGTCTCTTTGGTTTTACTCCTGCCGACAATTTAGAACCCGTAGAAATTAAGTAGTCGTGCCAAGTTAATTTACTAGGTCAGTAATCGGTGAACAGGAGATCTAGACCTAATATTATCTAAAGACTAAAAGTCTTTCTAGTTAGGGCTTGCTGAAAATTACTGTAAGCCTTACTAGAAAACGGTTTTGAGACTTTTTTGGCCAAAAAAGTGCCAGAAACAAACGTTGAGAAATCGATCCGAGGGACTCAAAATCCTTGCACTTTCATTTGACTCCCGACGACCGACTCCTAACCCCACCAACAAACTTTTTCAGCAAACCCTAATTAATTGGCAAGAGTTCTATTAAATCCTCTAATCTTTTTAAACTCCCCGACGCTGAATTTTTCTTGCCCCGATTCGATACTTTATTGATTGCGAATAACTTTCTCATTATCAATTTCCCTCCCAGATTTTTAAATAGGCATTTTCCATATTTTGGGCGAATTTTTTCCCTTGCCAGAGGGGGGCTGTGTCACGATTTCCTAACAGTTGATGACTGATGTCTTGACGAAAGGCACGATCGAGTCCTAATTTTACTCCCCAGTCGATATATTCTGCCTCATTCCATCCAATTCCGGCTTCAATACCAGCATTAATCATAAAAGTATAACTATTGCGGGCGGAAAATTGTTCTCCTACCAGTGTAACTAAAGGGATTCCTTGCCATAAAACTTCTAAGGTGGTGGTAGCGCCATTGTAGGGATAGGTATCTAAAACCACATCGGCAATCCGTAAATTAGCGCGATGGGTATATTCATCTATATCTCTCGGTAAAAACCGCAATCTTTGGGGATTAACTCCCTCCCGAATCGCTATTTCAGTAAATAATTCTTGAATTTTTTCAGTCTTACCGACTCCCTTAATCAGAAAATAACTATTAGGCACTTGTGCGAGAATTTTCATCTGAAGTTTAATAGTATCAGGATGGCGTTTCATGCCACTTTGTACGGAAAAATAGATGGTAGCATCGGGGGGAATTTCTAAATCTTCTCGACGGAGATTGGGAGTGCCGATTTCAAAACCATCCACTGCTAAATATGTCTCTGGTAAACGATAGATTTTTTCTCGATAATATTCCTCCGCTTGCTGGGGTAAAACGTAGGGATCGGCGATATAGTAATCTATAGTTGCTAATCCAGAAGCATCCCAACCTAACCAAGTCACTTGTTTTGCTGCGGGTTTCAGGGCGATAATCTGATTGGTGAGATTATGGGTTAAACTATCTAAATCTACTAGAATATCTATCTGATCCTGTTGAATTTGTTGGGCAACTTCTAGGGGATTTTGAGCGTAGGGAAAATGACGGATAATATCTCGGCTATCCCGGAACCATTGACGGGTAATTTCATCTTCTTCTTGGTTAATAGTATAGATGGCTATTTGCAATTTTTCTCGATCATGATGGTGAATTAACCAACGACTTAACCAACCGACAGAATGATGTTTTAAAGTACTAGCAAGATAACCAATCGTTAGTTTTTCTGGAGCTTTTTTGCTTGTAACTAAAGGAGTTTTTAAACTATTATTATCAAGGAAAATTTCGGCGACGCGATTAGTTAATTGTCGGTTGGCTAAGGCTCGATCGCCTAGGTAGGGTAGGGGACTAGAAACATTGAGAAAGCTAGTTTTAATAATCGGTTCTAGAGTAATATTTTTCCGACGGGTTAATTCCTGTAATAAATTCTGATATTCTTGATAGATATGATCAATTTCTTGCCAAACTCCCCAGCGCAAAAGTATTAACAAAATTAGATAATTACTGTATAACTTTAGGGTTGGGGTTAGACAAATTTCTCGCAACTGATAGGCAGTTATTAAAGAATTATCAAAGTCTTCTGCTAAAATATAGAGGTTAACCAATTGTTCCAAAAGACTCAGATCATTTGGTCTTAATTGCAGACAAAGTTTAATAATTTCTACTCCAAAAGCGGGACTTTGTTGCTCGTTGGTGACTCGTGCTGATATCTGAAAAGCTTGCGGGATAAAACTATCGGCTAATTCCCCTAGGTAAGGTAAACTTGCTTGAGCTAAATCTAAAGTTAATTCATGGGGATATAAAAGACTTTTGAGAACTACATTTAAAAGCAATTCTCGATTAGGATTATATCTGAGATTCTCTTGAATAGGATAATTAAGTAGTTCTCCCGGATCGAATATTTCTAAATCTAAAGCTAAGTCGAATAAAGCTAATAAATTATTAATTGACTTGGGAACAATTTCCTGTAGATGATAGCGAAAATATTCTACGGCTGCCAGATCACCTTTTCTTTGTTGTCGTCGCGCTTCTGCGTCTAAAACCGCTTCTAATTCTGCTTGCCATTGCTTAACTTCTTCCAGATTACCTTCCCTTAAAACATTTTGCCACATCACCTGTGCCTCTGCTGCTAAATTTTGCAGAAGATAGGCAACTCCCAAGTACCAATAGTCAGAAACATTTTCAGGATTGTTATCGATTAGTTCCTCGTAGATTGCCGCAACTTGAGGATAATCTTCGGCAATTAAAGCTTGATAAGCGTCAGGATGCCAATTCATAAATTTAAATATCAATTATTATTTTTTTTGAGATAATATCTTCAGAAAATCTTGATGTTCTTGACTGGCTAAACCTTGCTGTAAAACTGTCAAAACCTGTCCTAAGTTACCCGCTAATAAAGCATTAACATCTAACCAAAGACCGGGGAAAACCTGCGAGTAAATTATCCCTCGACTATCGGGTTCAAGTTTAATATATGCTCCAGCATTTAATCGGAACCAATCTAATTGACGTTCATAAACTCGCCAAACAAGATATTCTTGCACTTGATTACGACGATAAACTCGCCATTTATTGTGGAGATCATAGGAAGCAGTAGAAGCGGCGATTTCTACGATTAATTCCGGCGCACCTTCGATATAATCATCGTCACTAATAGTTGATTGTCCAGCAATTTTAATTCTTAGTAAAGCATCTGGTTGTACTTCATTATCTGCATCCAGACGCACAGTAGTATTATCCGCAGACATCACCCCAATTGTGGCGGCTTTATAGACCCCTAACCAAGTTAAAATATCAGAATGAGGTTCTCCATGACTCCGCACTCGCACAGGAGAAGACATATAAACTATTCCTTCAATTAATTCGGCTTTTTTTACTTCAGAAAGGTTCTGATAACGACGCTCAAATTCCTGGCGACTTAGTTGATCACCATTTTCCAAAGGAGGGGTTTTAGGGAGAGAATAAATAGGTTCAGAAGTGATCATTTTATTTGCCCCGAACAACAGTAGATTTATCCTCCCCTAGTCCAGTGAAAAGGTGACAGTTAGGGAAGAAAGCTCAAAAAGAATTGACTCATAACTGGAAACTGTCAACTTAAAACTTACATCCGATAACTGATAACTGATAACTGATAACTGATAACTGAAATTAAACCACTTTAGCGATGGCTGCTTCTAGCTTATCCATAGCCTCATCTACTTCTGTTTCCGAGACAATTAAAGGAGGTACAAAACGGAGGACTTTCGGACCTGCGGGAGCAATTAATAAACCCTCTGTCAAGGCTGCATTAACAATAGTAGATGAAACTAACTCACTTTCTGAATTAATTTCCAGACCATTAATTAAACCCCAACCGCGCACATCAACAAATAGATGGGGATATTGAGAAGCAATCACGCGTAAACGGGCCCGTAATTGTTCCCCTCGCTGCTGGACATTTTCGAGAAGATGATCCCGTTCAATGGTTTGTAATACTGTTAAAGCTGAGGCACAAGCGAAAGGATTACCTCCAAAGGTACTCGCATGACTACCCGGTTCAAACACATCACAGAATTTTCTGCACATCATCGCACCGATGGGAATACCACCCGCTAAACCCTTAGCAGAAGTGAAAATATCCGGTTCCACTCCTAAATTCTCATAACCCCAGAGTTTACCAGTTCTTCCGACTCCCACCTGTACTTCATCAAAGACAAGCAAAATGTTATTTTCGTCGCAAATTTGCCGTAAACGTTGGAAATATTCGATATCCCCTGGACGAACTCCCCCTTCACCCTGCAGCGGTTCCAACATAATCGCAGCCACCCGACGATTACCCTCATCGAGATCAGCGATCGCATTTTCCACCGCTTCGATATCATTATAGGGAATATAGGCAAACCCCGGCATCAGGGGTTCAAAGTCTTTTTGATACTTCGGTTGACCGGTTGCGGTGATGGTAGCTAAAGTCCGACCGTGAAAACTAGCGTGAGCGGTTAAAATCACTGGCTGTTCGAGGAAATCTAGCACCGTATGGGCATATTTTCGTACTAATTTAATCGCCGCTTCGTTCGCTTCCGCACCAGAATTACAGAAAAAAACTTTATCAGCGCAGGAATGATCGACAATCCATTTAGCTAGTTCCCCTTGTTCGGGAATATAGTATAAATTCGAGACATGATGGAGTTTTTGGATTTGCTGGCTAACCACTTCAATTAAAGCAGGGTGCGCGTGACCGAGGGTACAGGTGGCAATTCCCGCGACAAAATCAAGGTATTGTTTCCCGGAAGTATCCCAGAGAAGACAGCCTAACCCTTTGGCGATCGCAATGGGAAAACGACCATAAGTATTCATCACATAGCTGTTAAAACTATCTCGATCAAAGGGTTGATTCGGGTTTAAATTGGGAGTGGGATCAACTAGGGTTGGTTCTAAAAGGGTTTCTGGACTCACTGGGGAACTCCTGCGCGATTAGACATAGGGGAAATTATAATCAAATCCGTCTGAGAAGGACGGGTTATTTAGATTAAAAACTGATTTCATTGTAAGTTACTAGACAGTCCTAGGGGTGAATTTTGCTTGTCTATCAGTGAAGATAAATATCGTCGTCTGCGTCAGGAATTAATCGGGGGAATTTTTGCCCTGATCGTGGTATTTTTGCTGGGTACGCTTTGGTATCATCTGATCGAGGGTTGGACTTTGCTAGATTCGGCCTATATGACGATTAGTACCCTCGCTACCGTCGGTTTTGGCGAAATTAATCCCCTAGGTGAACGGGGACGACTGTTTACAATGGTTTTGATTATCATGGGAGTAGTCAGCATCGGTTATATTGTTAATCGCTTGACCGAAGCTTTAATTCAAGGCTATTTTCAAGAGGGACTCAAACAGAGACAGGAGAAACGCTTGATCGATCGACTATCAGAACACTATATCATCTGTGGTTTGGGTCGCACGGGGAGACAGGTGGCGATCGAATTTTACGCGGAAAATATTCCTTTTGTAGTTATTGATACAGACCCCCTACAGGTAAATCGGGCCAAAGAATTAAATTATATTGTTGTTCAAGGAGATGCTACCTTAGATAAATCTTTACAAATGGCAGGAATCGAACGCGCTATTTGTATTGTGGCCGCTTTAACTTCCGATGCGGAGAATTTATATACAGTTTTGTCTGCTAAAACTCTTAATCCGAAAATCCGCGCCATTGCTAGGGCCAGTACCGAGGAAGCAGTACAAAAATTACAACGGGCCGGGGCCGATGCGGTAGTATCTCCCTATATTACCGGCGGTAGAAGATTAGCGGCCGCGGCCCTACGACCGCAGGTGATGGATTTTGTTGATGGGATTTTAACCGGAACCGATCGATCGTTTTATATGGAAGAATTTTTAATCGATCCGAGGACTTGTCCCTGTGTCGGTTTAAGTCTTAGTCAAGCACATTTAAGATCTCGATCGGGGGCGTTAGTTTTGGCTATACGTCGCGCTGATGGTACGCTAATTGGGGGACCGACTGGAGATACGGAATTAATGGCCGGGGATCTGTTAATTTGTATGGGAACGGCCGAACAATTACGCAGTTTAACTCAGATTTTAATCCCTATGCGATCGGATGGTTTACGTTTACCGAAGCATTAGTTAAAGAATCGATAAAAAATCGGCTGGTAGCATTGCGGGAACAGGGGAAGCGGCAAAATCTCTTAGGTTTCGCGTTATGATTATTTCTAGCTTTTCCGATTCAGCAACGGCACTGGTAACGGCATCTTCAAAATCTTTCATCTGACTTGCCAATGCTTGCCTAATTATTGCGTCTGTCACCCTAGCAACTTGCAAATTCTCTAGAAGAATTATAACCAACTTTCTTGAGCTTTCCCTTCCGTTTTGTTTAGACAAAATATAATAAATATTAGTGACGGCATGACCATAAATATATCCTTGAGTTTTACCTGTTTTAACTGTATTTAATGCTTGTACAGATGCTGGAAAATGTGGTTCACGCTTACCCAAAACATCTAGCAATACATCACTATCGAATAAGACTCGTTTCACCGATACTTCTCCACTAAATAATCAATATACGATTCTTTTGGGTCTTCTGATCCTAAATCAACAACCCCCACTAAGTCTCTTGTCCAAGGATCAAGATCGCTTAAGTCATCTGTTAGGGAATGAGAGGTAGTTTCTGAGGATACATTACTAGGATTAAATCGCTCTTGAATTCTGAAAATTATTAAACTACTATAAGCTCTCAGTTGGGTGACTAAAGATTTGTCAGTATCTTGGAAATATTCGGTTATAGTACGATTAGAAACCGATAGAGCATTTTTAGCTCCCTGGTAAATTTGCTCTAATTCTGAATCGGCAAACATATCAATAAACACATCTATCGTTTCCGAGAGAATGCGTGAACCTTCCACCACTCTGATTAAATCGGCTTTTTCTTCACCAGTCTTTCCCTCATTGATCTGAGCAAGGCTGATAAATAATTGATTATAGGCAGTAATTTGATTAGTAAATTGGTCTATATATTGGATTAACTCCAGTGCTGAATCCTCATCTCTATACTGTTTCCATACCTGAAACCATAATTTATTAATTTGATAAAATATATCGGCTCTTGCTTGATAAGTTTTAGAGTTATCCTTAACTTGCTCAACTAAAATCTTAGTTTCTTGTAGTAAATTATCCAGTATTATCCGATCAGAATCGGTGACAATTTGATCGAGTTTATCTGTAATATCTTGCAGATTTTCTAACAAAAATTGTCCTAAATTTTCCCGTTCGACTGAAGTTTGCCGACTATTCATCGTATTTACCTCTCCTAAGACTGACGATCAAACAGAAATGAGTAGTCAAAATAATCAGCCCTCAACTTCCATTGTAACGATTTTAGGGTCTAAAGGGGTGATTATAGTTACTATAGCCTCTGAGGGAGATCGGGAGAGATCAGGCAGTAGCATTAATTTTTGTCAGCCTTTGATCCTATTTAGATAATTTGTACTATAATACTTTGTTAAAAGTTTAACCTTATATTGAAGTATCTGGTAAAAAAATGTCAAGTAGTAAAACTGGTATTGAATGGACGGATAAAACTTGGAATCCCACCACTGGTTGTACAAAGGTGAGTCCGGGGTGTCGTCATTGCTATGCAGAAGCAATAACAATGCGTTTTCCAGGAAGTTTTCCCACGGGTTTTAATTTTACTATTCATCGAGAAAGACTAGAACAGCCGAAAAAATGGCGCACACCGAGTCGAATTTTCGTCAATTCGATGAGTGATCTTTTTCATGAAGATTTAGACTTTGGCTATTTACAGGAAATCTTTGCGGTGATGCGAGACACTCCTTGGCATATTTATCAAATTTTGACTAAGCGTCCTCAAAAACTAGCAACTTTAGCAGATAAACTGGAATGGTCGGAAAATATCTGGATGGGTGTCTCTGTAGAAAGTCAGCAATATACCCATAGAATTGAGGCTTTAAAAACAGTACCAGCCAAAGTACGTTTTCTTTCCTGTGAACCTCTTTTAGGACCACTAAATCTGGATTTATCGCTGATTGATTGGGTTATTGTTGGCGGTGAATCAGGCTATCAACATCGTCCCATAGAGCCAGATTGGGTTAGGGAAATTTTGGCTCAAACCAGAGAATCTAAAGTTGCTTTTTTCTTTAAGCAGTGGGGTGGTAACTATTCCAAAGCTGGTGGTAGAATGCTTGATGAGCGTATTTGGGATGAAATGCCTGTGGCTTGGAACGAACACAATGCTAAATGGACAATCAGAGCAGGTTCCTCCCTAAAAAAACTCTCAAAAAATAAACAACAAGATAATTTATTAACATTGACCTAAACAAAGTTATCGATATGAGTCAACGAGGGCAAGAAGGCGAAGATATTATTGGTAAATGGTCTGAGGATAAGTTAGATTTACTCGCTCAGTATCTCAATGCTTATTCTGTGATCATGAATAATCAAAAAACTCCCAAGAATCCCAGAAAAAAACCTTGGCTTAAAGCTTATTACTATATAGACGCTTTTGCTGGTTCCGTGAGACCAACAGCGAAGGAAGATGAACAACGATATATTGAAGGTTCTCCCCTGCGTGCTTTGAGAACAGAACCACCATTTGATGGTTACTGGTTTATTGATACTTCCCCTCAACGCACCGAACGTTTAGAACGTTTATGTGAGGAGTTTTCTGTCCGTGAAATTCATGTCTGTCGCGGTAACTGTAATGAGATTTTATGTAACGATATTATACCCAATTTACTGCTCAAGAAAAAATTTACTCAACGAGCTTTTGTTTTTTTAGATCCCTATGGATTACAAGTAGATTGGGAAACTATTATCAAATTAGCAGAAACTAAAGCTTGCGATATTTTTATTAACTTTTCGTTGATGGGCGTTACTCGGCTTTTGCCAAAGGATCAAGAACCAAAAACAGAGGCATTAGAACGGTTGAATAAAGTAATGGGTAACGTAGATTGGCTAGAGCAAATTTACCAACCACCACAAAATATTCAATTAAATTTGTTTGATAATCAAGAACCTAATGCCAGTCGTGACAAAATCTCTGCCGATAGATTAGCAGATTTATATACAGAAAGATTAAAAACACTTTTTCCCTACGTTAGCAACCCAGTTATCATGAAAAATTCTAAGAATGCCGCTTTATATACTTTGTGTTTAGCCAGCCACCGTGAAGCTGCTATAAAAATTACTAACGATATTTTTAAACGTTACGAAAAACTAAAATTACAAGGATAATTTTTGGTTTTTATATTTCAAGTCAAACTCGCTCAAACTTGAGTAGTCAAAATCATCAGCCCGCAACCTCCATTGTAACGATTTTCGGGACTAAATCCTGTTGAAAAGGTATAGGAGAGTGGGAATTATGAATTATCAATTATAAATTATCAATTATCAATTATGAATTATCAAGTGGGGAGAGCCGAGAGGGGAGAAAAAAGCTGACTCGGAGAATACTGACTCCTGACTCCGAGACTACTGGCTCCTTACTCCTCAACCTAACGTCTGTCAGGAATTGAGAAATTGAGGATGAGATGTTAGTACAATCGGGGAATAGTAAAGGAAAAACCCCTATTTCTCATGAGTCAAAATCCCAATTTTTCCTCGCGACCACTACAACCGCTGCCGGTTCCCTCCATCCCGATGCCTCCCTCGGAGTTAATCAAGGGAACCGCACCAGAGATAAATCAAGAAATGAGCCAACAGGTGGCGACACCGACCAAAAATGTGCGTAATATGCAGCAAAATGGTCAAATTTCACCTTCACGTCCTCCCCAAAGTCGCGCCTCCAATCAACCCACCTTAGAACATTTGGTTCGGTTTGCCTTTGATCGGGGTTATTCGGACGTTCACCTGGGAGTTGGAGAACAACCCCGGATGCGGGATCGTGGCGACATGATTATTCTCGACTATCCTGAAATTGACATCAACACTTTTTATAGTTGGTTACGCGAAATGCTCGGTGAAGAAGAAATCCTTCGCTTTAAAAAAGACCTAGAATTTGACGGTGCGACTCAGTACGAATTCGCTAGAGCGCGGATTAATATCTTTGAAAGTCTGCGCGGTCCGGGGATGGTTTTGCGTCTGATTCCCATGAAAATCCCCACTATGGAACAATTGCGCTTACCGATTGTCTTCCGGGATGTGTGCGATGTGCAGAAGGGATTGATTTTAATCACCGGTCCGACGGGTTCAGGGAAATCCACCACCCTAGCAGCCATGATCGATTACATCAATAAAGAACACCCCAAACATATTATCACCATCGAAGACCCGATCGAATTTGTCCATCAAAGTCGTCGCAGTTTGATCAAACAACGGGAAGTGGGAATACACACCCATGAGTTCGATAATGCCCTAAAAGCCTGTTTGCGGGAAGACCCAGATATTATTCTGGTGGGGGAGATGCGGGACAAAGCCACCGTTAATACTGCCCTGAAAGCTGCCCAAACCGGTCACTTAGTCCTGGGAACCCTGCACACCAACAGTGCTGTAAAAACCCTGGAGCGGATTTTAACTCTTTATAGCGCCGAGGAACGGGAATCGCCGCGGTTGGCGATCGCAGAATCTTTAGTTTGTATTATCTCGCAGGGTTTATGTCGCACCACCGACGGTAAACGGACCGCTTTTTACGATATTCTCGTCAATACAGAGGCCGTCAAGGATTACATTCGCAGCGGCAAAAATGACGAAATTGTTGAATTAATGAAAGACGGCGAATACCACGGCATGATTACCACTAATCAATCCCTGTTTAGCCTCTATCAAGAGGGACGGATTACCGATGAGGTCGCCATGGCCATGTCCCCAGTTCCCAATGAACTGGCGATGATGCTCCGGGGTAAAATCTAGAAAAACCCTGAAGGAAATTCTTCAGGGATCAAGAGTTTAGTAGGCTAGAAAAATAGAAGCTCCTACTTATTCTCTAGGGGAACCCCTCAAGTGACTACTTCCGCGATTGTGTTGCCCGATATTTTTAAAGGCATCGCCCTGTTTACCCCCGGGGGCGATCTAATTTACTGTATCGATCCTGATAAACAAACTCATTGGCATCTGAATCTCTGCGCTGCTCTCCAGTCCGCTTTAGGGTTGCCAGAACCCCCCCATTTTTTAGTTCCTAGTTTTACCGCTACCATCGATCGCTGGCGAGATCCCTACAGTCACCGTATTCATACTAGAGCCGAGGTCTATCCCCTTGTCCGTCGCTATCAGCCTTTATTAAATGCTATTTTCGCCACGGACGATCAAGCTTGGTTTACTGTACCTTGGCAGGAACAATCCTCTAATCCCACTATCTTAGAAACCTATCGTCAGCAGTTTCCCCAACTTTGGCAATCCCACGATCTGATTCTCCGTTATCAGGAGCTTCCCGCGGCTACTCCGGTGATTGGTGCTGACTCCGACTATACTAACCCTAGTCCCAAGGGTTATGTTTTGCGGTTATTTGTCTCCGGCAATAATGCCAATACTAAACACACCCTAGAATCGATCCATCAGCTTCTGGAACGAGAATTACACCATCCCTATACCCTGAAAGTGATCGATATCTCTAAACATCCAGAACAAGCAGAATCTAATCATGTCTCTGCTATTCCCACTTTAGTCCGGGTTTGGCCGCAACCGGTGAAACGCATCATCGGCGAATTTGAGGATTTACCGCGAGTATTGCAGATTATCGCCACCGCTTAGGGTTTAAAGACTTCTGACTCGATTCCTCGCCACCATTCGCCCAATTTCATTAAGTCTTGCTGAATATCATCCAATTCTTGGATGTATTCCTGTTGGGAAAGACTGGCACGACGTTCTTGCAGTTTTTTGAGACGCAATTGCACCAACAGCCAAGGCTTGGAAATACCGTGAGTTTCTTCAATATAGCGAGCGATATCTTGACTATCCATAGTTTTTTACTGTTATTATCCCATATTTTGTCAAATTAACCCAAGAATCCTTTTTTTAGTTGCAGAAGATTATGTTTGATTTTAGCCACTATTACCCCTACGCCGAATTAGTTTCTTTCCTGAAAAACCTAGCTTCATCCTATCCTAATTTAATTAGCCTCACCTCGATCGGTAAAAGCTACGAAAATCGAGATATCTGGTTAACTACCCTAACAAATCAAGCCACAGGCCCCTATTTAGAAAAACCTGCCTATTGGATCGATGCTAACACCCATGCGGGGGAAGTAACAGGCTCTGCCGTCGCTCTCTACACTATCTCTCATCTTTTGCGCCAATACGGTCATAATTCCCAAATTACCAGACTTCTTGACCATTACACTGTCTATATTTTGCCGCGATTAGCCGTGGATGGAGCGGAAAAATATCTCACTACTCCCTATCTGTTACGATCGAGTATTCGCCCCTATCCCCACACGGATGAGAAACCGGGGCTATATCCTGAAGATATTAACGGCGATGGTTTAATCCTACAAATGCGCCAAAAAGATACCTGTGGCGCTTGGAAAATTTCTGAACAAGATCCTCGCATTATGGTGCGTCGCGAACCAGAGGAATTTGAAGGAACTTTTTACACTTTGCTCACCGAAGGTTTAATCCGCGATTACGATGGCTATAATTTTACCACTGCCCCCACCCTAGAAGGCCTGGATTTTAACCGCAATTATCCCGTTTATTGGGTTCCTGAAGGGGAACAACAGGGGGCTGGAGATTTTCCCTTTTCGGAGCCAGAAACCCGTGCAGAAGCGGAATTTTGGGCAAATAACACCAATATTAATGGCTTCGTTACCTATCATACCTATTCAGCAGTGATGTTGCGTCCCTATAGCACCCATCCCGATGAATATTTCCCCGTGGAAGACTTAGAAATGTATAAATATATTGCTGATAAGGGAAAAGCAATGACTGGTTATGAATGCGTTTCTGTCTATCACGATTTTCGTTATCATCCCAAAGAAGTGACTAACGGTGCCATGGATGATTACGGTTACGATCATTTTGGTTGGTATGGTTTTACGGTAGAGCTATGGGATGCACCCACCCAAGCGGGAGTGAAAAAAGATGATTATGTTCAATGGTTTCGCTGGCATCCTTTTGAAGATGAATTGAAGTTACAGCGTTGGAATGATGAGAATTTAGCGGGAAAGGGTTTTATTAATTGGCAAAGTTTTCATCATCCCCAATTGGGAGAGGTGGAAATTGGCGGTTGGGACTTTAAAAATGTCTGGCAAAATGCCCCAGAAAAGTATTTACCGGATTTATGTGAGAAACAATGTCAGTTTACTATTGCCCATGCTTTAATGTCACCTCTTTTAGCTATCTCTCGTCTTGATCTTAAGTCGGAGGGCAATGGTATTTATCATCTGGTTTTACAGTTAGAAAATCAGGGATTCTTACCCACTTATACCAGCAAAAAAGCACTGGAAAGAAAGATAGTTCGTCCCATTCAAGTCAAGTTAAATTTAGCCGATGAGGTGAGTTTAATAGTGGGAAAATTAGATCAAGAAATCGGTCACTTAGAAGGACGATCAAATAAAGTATATAGTAGTCTTGCTCACGGTTTAGATTATCGCCGTACGGTGGAATGGGTGATTAAGGGAGTTTCTGGTCAAGAAATCGAGATTATCGCTATAGCTGAAAGAGCAGGAACAGTCAGACAAAAAGTGATTTTATAGAGCTATTTTGTTCGATAAAATTGTGAAATAAGTATCCTTGGATTCTGTGGGTAAAACTCGCAATTTTTGGCTGCGAAGATCCGGTTCTAATCCCAAAGCTTCTAAAGGAATTACTCCTAATAAATTGTTTTGACCTCCGGGTAATTCCAAACATTCAAAAGTCCCTTCTCGTCCCGCAATAATCAAGGTAGCATCGCGAAAAATTCTCGCTTTTCCTATCCCTTTAGCCGTAGCCACATCTACTTCTTTTAAAAGCTGTAAACCCAAGCGGGAGACTACTTCCGGCACTAGACAAAGAGTAGTTGCCCCCGTATCCACCAAGACATTTTCTAGGGTAAGAGAGCGAATTTGTTCCGGCGCGATCATACCATACTCCGCACGAATTTGATCGGCGCGATTGATCACTGTAATGGTGGTGTAGATTTTGCCCAGATCTTCTGCAATAACTGCTGGCTCAACCATAAGATTACCCTCAATTCTACCCCTAATTATACCAGAATAATTGCCAACAACACTGTCTAGTAATTTTAATTATTAATCCGGCCATCAGGCATAATTGCACCGCGGAAGTTAACTCCCATCAGATTAGCACTCATTAACTCAGCACGAGTTAGATTAGCATTACTTAAATCGGCACCGGTGAGATTTGCTCTGGCAAAGAAAGCATCGACTAAATCCGCTTCCCTGAGATTAACTCCTGAAAGATTAGCCCTTCTTAAGTCAGCATGATTCATTCTTGCCGCTTGAAAATTAGCTTGACTAAGATTAGCTCGATCGAGTTTTATTTGAGCCATAATTGTACTATGAAAATTTGCACCCATTGCCTCCGTATCGCTCATTTTTGACCGCACTAAATTGGCTCCCGCTAGATTTGCCCCCACTAAACGCGCCCCGACTAAATTGGCATCAGTGAGTAAAGCACCTTGGAGATTAGCATTAGTTAAATCCGCGTTTCTGAGGTCAACATCACACAAATTAGCCTCCTTTAAATTGGCTCCTACTAGATTAGCTCGCACCAGATTAACCCCTTTCATATTAGCCCCTTGCAGGTCGGCGCGATAGAGATTAGCCGCTTGTAAATTAGTGTTACAATTTTTATTTTGCCGACGCATATTTGTTCCCCGCAAACAAGCACCAGTGAGGTTAGCACTACTTAAATCAGCCCCGCGTAAATCCGCCCCGCTCAAGTTAGCATCAAGTAGAATAGCTAGGGTTATATCAGTATCACGAAGATTAGCCCCTTGTAGCATCGCTCCGTGTAAATTGGCACTGCGTAAATCTGCCCCATTTAAGTCAGCTTGGTTGAGACTAGCACCGCTTAAATTAGCTGTCACAAGATTAGCTTGAGCGAGATTAGCCCGGTTAAGATAGGTAAAGAGAAGATTGGATCCGTGTAGATCTGCTTCATTTAAAACAATGCCAATTAAGTCAGCACCAACTAAATTAACTCTAGGTAATTTTAAGCCACTAAATTGAGTTTCTCCCGCGGCATAACGTGCAATTAATTCGTTGGGTTTCATAGGTAGAATATCCAGATAAATTGGGGTAAAAAATTAGAGAATTCTTTGTAAAGCTTGCAACAGAATACCGGCGGTTTGAACATTAGCATCCTTATCCATTTGGTTGTGAGCAATATTGTATAGTTGAATTTCGATATCCTTGAGAGATTTCCCGCTTTGGATGAGTTGTTGTAGTAAATCTTCTAGGGTATAACTTCGCAGGGTTAACCAATCTTGACTGCTCTGATCCCAAGGATAAAATAGGAGCGAGAAAATTAATATTTTGGCTCGTAAAGGATTAGCATAATGCAAAATTTCTAAACGAATTTCAAAGGGGTCGTAGGCAGGAATTTGTGGGGAATTACTGGGGTTATTGTTTAAGAAAGCTGGCTCGGCAAAGGGCAATTCCATTCTCGAAGAGGCAAAATCCACAGGTTTACTTCTAGTTCTAGAGGAGGAGAAAGATGCAGTTTTAGCCGAAGAATCACAATCATCATCTAGATGAACCATTTGATCGTTAAAGATTTCACTTTTTGACTCATTATCCTCTTCTTTGTAATCGTTATTAGTATTGTAGAGAGGCTCTAGCTGGGTAAGAATAATATCGGCTAGGGCTAGGTAGAGAGCTTTTTTATTAATATTTTCGGCAATTTGGTTGAGAGTTTGTCGCAAGCTTAAAAAATCAGGATTGTTTTGCCGAAGTTCTAAAACAATATTTTTTAAGCCATAATTATTAATCACTGATCGATCATTTTCCCAACGATTTTTACAGGCGGCAAACATTAATTTTTGAATTCTCTCTGTCTCTAGATGATTTTCTAGGCTACTAACCACCTGTCTTAAGGAATTATCTTCCTCGTTGTTGACAGCATTATTAACAGCAGTAAACCTAGGGTTAACTGCTGGTTCTAATGGTGATAATTGGGTGTCATAGGCGGCAGCAATACCACTATATAATTTACTGATTTGCTCAATAATAACCGTGGCTACTCCCGCATAAACTTCAGGACGATTTAGGCTTTTAACTAACTTATAAACAGAAAAAGTTAATTGTTCCTTACTGGTTTTGAGTTGCACTAACTCCTTCACCAAGTCTTCCATAGCCACACCGTCTAAAATATTAGGATCATTTTCCCAATATTTTTTACAGATACAAAAGATTAATTTCTTGATCCGTAATTTTTCTTCGTGGCTGTCGAGATAGCGAACTACCTCATTAAAAACGTCCATGGATAATTGCATAGTAACCTCTGATCCGAGAAAGGAGTTAGCCCTCGCACCCCTACTATAGCGGTATGCTATTGGCCTCTCGCAAGTTAGCTTATAGGAATATATTATGTTATTCCCAGCTTTTGGAGCTTGAAAATATCCTAACCTAAAAGCGTGGAGCTATTGAGTTCGGTTTGCTACATCTGGTCCCTAAAATTAGCAAAAGATTATTTTTTCGCCTTTCTCGTTTTTAGTACAAATGTTCGAGCAAAATCGGAGTAAAGTCTTTAAGTTTAGGCGATCGATGCCCGATAGGGTTAGAGTAATCAGGGAGAAACTGATTTATCGAGAGGCCATATCATCCTATGCTAGAACTCTACCAATTTGAATTATCTGCCTATTGTGAGAAAGTCCGTCTCATCCTCGACTATAAAGGACTTGCCTATAAAAAAAGGGACGTGGTGCCTGGAGTGGGACAATTAGAATTATTCCGTCTTTCCGGACAGCGCCAGGTTCCCGTCCTCAAGGATGGTGATACTTATATCGCCGACTCGACGGAGATTGCTTTTTATCTCGATCGCAAGTATCCTGAAAAACCAATTATCCCCACAGATCCCCTACAACGGGGTCAATGTTTATTAATCGAAGAATGGGCCGATGAATCCCTGGGATTAAAAGGAAGAACCGCTTTTCTCGGCGCTTTTGCCCAAAATCAAAACTTTCGTACCGCTTTTTTACCCCGGGAAACTCCCGATTTTATGCGCTTGTTGCTGGGTTCCTTGCCGGGGGAATTAATTGATATTTTGGGGACGGGTGTAGGTCTGGGAAAAGATGCTATCAATACCGCGAAAAAAGGGCTACAACAGGACTTAGAAGCTTTAAACCTCATTTTAGCCAATCGTCCCTATTTAGTCGGGGATCAGCCTACTTTAGCCGATTTAGCCGTGGCGGGATTAAGTGTACTGCTTCAGTTTCCCCAGGGTTCCTATCTCAACTTACCCAGGGAATTGCAAGGCAAGGGAATCCCGGGGTTAGCCGATAATAGCGCCTATGAGGGCTTTTTTGTCTGGCGCGACCGTCTTTATAGTCAATACCGTCAAACTATTACCCCTGGCAATTCTACCCCTCCTATAGATTCCCCCACCTCCATCCAGATCGAATAGCAGAGCTTGACTAGGCTGGTGGGGTGTGGGAATTATGAATTATGAATTATGAATTATGAATTAGGGAGTGGGGAGCACCGGAGTGGGGAGAATAAATAAAATAATCTCCTGTCGACCGACTCCTAACTCCTTAGTCCTGACTCCTGTTAAGATTCGCGTAAAACGTAGCCGACACCGCGCACGGTATGAATGAGGCGTTTTTGACCACCAGCCTCCATCTTCAGGCGTAAATAGCGAATATATACCTCAATAACGTTTGATTCTCCTCGAAATTCGTCTCCCCAGACATTTTCGAGAATTTGATCCCTTGATAATACTTCTTTCGGGTGAATCATCAGGTAGCGCAGCAGTTCAAATTCCTTCATCGTCAACTCAATATTTTTGTTTTTATAGGAGAGACGACGAGTGGCTAAATCTAATACTAAGTCACCGAAGCGCAATTGTTCGGGGATAGTTTCCAGAGGTTGCAGGTAAAAACGGATTAATTTGAGAAAAGATGGCGAATTATAGGGTTTGAGAAAATAATCGTCGGCTCCCGCTTCCAAACAGGCGAGACGTTCTTCTAGGGTTTCTTGAGATACTAACAAAATAATATAAACGCAACTTCCCTGGGAACGTAAACGACGACAAAAAGTCACACCCGCTTCCCCCGCCAGGAAGCGATCGAGTATAATCATCGCTGGCTGCCAACTTTGCACTTCTGGAAAAGCGATATCAATGCTAGGCACAATCAGGGGACGATAACCTGCTTCTTTCAAGTCCGCACTGGCTAGTTTAGCGATATTCTCCTCAATTCCCACCAAGAGAATCGAAGAACTCAGAACTGATGTACTCATGAGTCGGCAGCGGTAAAGAAATAGGAAAGATAGGGAGGAGACTAGCCAATTATACTTAATTGATTCTCGCCTAACCGATTTGAGATAAAAAAGTTAACGCTGTGGTGCGTTGGACAAAATTACCATTGACAGACCAACCAATAACTCGATCGGGGGACGACCAGAGGCTAAGATGGTCTACAGGGGGATCCGCATAAAAATTTTCTTGACCGCTACCCAATAAACAGGAACTCCAATGGGTAAAATAATCGTGACTAAGGCGATAAATGGGAAAATTACCGATTAATGGCACTCCCCACCCGTCCAGAGCAATTAAAGCTCGAATTTTCACCCCTTGAGCTTGCCAATAATAGGCTAAAGCGATCGCATTTACCACCCCCGCACTAAACCCAATTAAGGTTAGGTCTTCTCCCGGTGAAAAAGCTTCATTTAAGCAAGAAAAAGGAGAAATAATAATATAGGGACGTAATTTGACCGATTTGCTCCCCAGATGTCCTAAAAAATCCTCGGTCAATCTAGAATCATGAAAACCCGTACAAATCACTAAGGTCATAAAATTAAGTAAAAAGCTATGAGGAGACAGTAATCAGTTATCAGTCATCAGTTTTTTCTCCCTGCTCCCCTGCTCCCCTACTCCGTCTCCCCACTTCATAATTCACAATTCATAATTCATAATTCCCGCTCCCCACTTCATAATTCATAATTCATAATTCCCACTTCCCCTAATCTTGCCACTTATGACCGTAGAATCCAGTTTACAACAGTTAAAAAGAGCTTCATCGGGACGATTACCCAGCAGTTACGGGGTCTATTTTAAGAATACCCTGGTGGCTCTCTGTCATGCTCTTGAAGATCATATCTTGCAAACTAGCAGCCCTGATAGTACAAATAAACCACTTGTCTTAGTCACCTTTCAACAGGGTAAATGGTATTTACAGGAGGCCGAGCGCTATTTAGATATGGCTCGCTCTTCTCGTCATATTGCGATCGCTGCCGTAGCCGATAGTGGTTTTTCTGAGCATAAAACCGGCAGTTTAGAGAATGTTTCGCTAGTGAACTTAGATAATAGCGATAGTTTGGTTAATGAGTGGAATTTAATCATTCTTTCCCCCGATTACGCCTCCATGGTACTCTGTCATGAGTTATCCCCGGAAGAATACCGGTCCGATAGTCAACCCCAAATAGACACGGAGCGAAAATTCTACGGTTTATGGACATTCGATCGCGATTTAGTCGAAAAAGCCGCTACGATCTTAATTGAGCGTCTGCATCCTTATAATCCCAGTCTAGCGGCCGATTTAAGCAGACAACAGCAGGAAATTAGTCAAAATATTAATCCCATTCCCACGGATTTAACGGGAGTAGTCTCTCGCATTGTCACCTATCTGCAAACCAGTCAACAGCAGTTAGTCACCGTCAGCAGACAAACACGAGAATTAAGCGACTTAGAAGGACAAGCATCCCGTTTAAATAAAAATTTAGCCGCGAATAAACTGCAAGCTTTTCTCAGAATGGCTCAAAAAGTCGATGAAAGAGATATTGATAATCCCCTTGCTTCCCTACAGGTGGCCGCTTTAGCGGAAATGTTGGGACAATTGCTCGATTTACCCACCCTAAGATTACGACGCTTACGATTAGCAGGTTTATTATACCGCATCGGTCTAGCGGAGGCTCCGATCGAAGTTTTTAGACAGCGTGCCAGTCAGTTAGAGGGAGCAAATGCGTTATTTTGGCGGGATCGATCGGTGTTAGGCGCACAATTACTCGCCACTATGCCCGAATTAGCCCCAATTCAACAGATTATTTACCATGAGTTTGAATACTGGGATGGTAGCGGGGTTCCCAACGGCTTAAAAGGGGAAGAAATCAGCCTAGAGTCGCGAATTTTAGGATTATCAGCCTATTTTCAGGAATTAACTCAACCGCGAGGCGACCGACTAGCTCTAGATTTAGGAGAGGCCCTAGAGCGCTGTCAAAATTATAGCGGGATTCGTTTCGATCCCGCTTTGGTAGAAAAATTAAGTTCGGTAATTCGTCTGTGCGAAATGGGGTGGATGCAATTACCCGATCGCCCTAGTCAAGTCCCCGCCGTCTGGTTAGAATCAGTTTAGGATTAGACTCCGATTAAACTCTGCATGGCACGTCCCATATTAGCCGGTTTAAAAGCTGCCATGGCCGCGGTCGGTTCATAGCCGCAATGTACCATACAATCGGCACATTGCGGATTGCCACTGGCCCGACCGTAGTTATCCCAATTGGTTTCTTCTAAAAGTTCCCGAAAGCTTTTGTAATGACCTTCGTTAAGCAGATAACAGGGTTTTTGCCATCCTAAAAGACTATAGCTGGGACTACCCCAAGGGCTGCATTCATAGTCCTGTTCACCGATGAGAAAATCGAGAAAGAGAGGATTATGGTTAAAATTCCACTTTTTCTGCCCTGATTTCCAGGGTGAGAGAATTTCTCGGAATAAAGCTCTGGTTTGCTCCCGTTTTAAGAAACTATCTTGATCTGGGGCCCACTCATAACTGTAGCCGGGGGAAATCATCATGCCATCGATGCCCAAAGTAGCGAGAAAATCGAAAAATTCCTGCATTTCTCGCGGATCTGTGCCTTCAAAAACCGTGGTATTAGTAGTAACCCGAAAACCTCTCGCTTTCGCCGCTTTAATCCCTTGTACTGCCTTATCGAATACTCCCTCTCGATCCACACAGCGATCGTGATGTGCTTTTAACCCGTCCAGATGGACACTAAAGGTAAGATAGGGGGAAGGAGTAAATTTATCCAGGCTTTTCTCCAATAACAGAGCATTGGTACAGAGATAGACAAATTTTTTTCTGTCCACTAACCCCTTGACAATTTCATCAATTTGTGGGTGTAAAAGCGGCTCGCCCCCGGGGATGGAAACCACGGGAACCCCACATTCTTCCACCGCTGCGAAACATTCTGCTGGGGTGAGATGATTGCGGAGGATTTCTGGGGGATGTTGAATCTTACCGCAGCCAGTACAGGCTAAATTACAGCGAAATAGGGGTTCTAGCATTAAAACTAAGGGAAAACGCTTTTTTCCCGCTAGACGCTGTTTCAAGATATAAGAAGCAACCACTAAAGCTTGTTGCAGTTGGACAGCCATTTGCTCACACCAATAGGATTCTAAGTCATTATAGACTGTTAACAGGACATCAAGGCATAGAAGCCTAGAAAATGGCAAAATAAATAAAAGCTGATGGCTTTTTTCCTGTTTACTTGATTATCGGATAGATTATGAGTTCTTTAGGTGATCGCTTCAAGAAATTTGCGGGTAGAACTCGCTATGTGGTCTGTCGCTTATTTTTGCATCTCTACGGACAAGAAGTCGCACCCCTGATCGGTATCCTTAATCGTACTGGCCGGGAGGCGATCGATTCCGAAGGCGATTTAGAGGTCATGGGGGAGGGTTTAGTAGAAATTTGTCAAAATCTGCTGCAGATGAACCTCTATTGGTTTTCTGTGGCTAATGAGGGCGATGTTTTTTGGCATGAGGGGGAAGCGGGAGACTACGTTAACGAACTGTTTACCGATTCCGCGGCCAGATACCTAAGTGAATCGGTGTCTCTGGAAGTGGGGGAAAAGGAACCCTTAACTTTACCCGTCACCGATAACTTAGTTGTTATGATCACAATAGCCTTCGAGGGTGAGAGTGCTGCTTTAGAAACTAGCCTAGCCGATCGAGAGGCCCTGGAAGATGGTTTAAAATCAATAATTAACCTCCACTACCAAGGTCGGCTGCGTGCGATTCAGGTACATTTTTCTCCTGCTCAATTGGGAGATGAATTGACCAATGAGCAACTATTACTCAATTTCCCGGAATTGCTGCCTTTATAGTCTTAATTTTGCCCTTATGCTGCGCCAAGTAACGACAATCCTTTTAATTCTTACCCTTTGTTGCACAACGGTGGCCTGCGGTTCGTCGTCAAATCAAACTCAGTCACCGTCAGCTAATAACAGTAGTGTAAGACAAGAATCCAATCAGGTTAGTAGCGGTCGCTACGAGGTGCAACAAGCTACCTACGATGACGGAGATGGCACTTATACCTTAATGCTGTTAAACACCCCTGGGGGGACTTCTCCCCTCTTTCGCACCACTAACCTGCAAATGGCTAGATTAAGCGATGAAGCTATCGCTAAAGGGGAAAAAACCGCAGTAGAAATCAACGGTGATCAGGCTACCCTGTACATGACCGAAGATTTTAAAATCGAGTATGTCCATAATGTCACGGAAGTGCGGAACAATCCTCAAACCGGACAACAGGAAACCGTGGTGATTCGGCAAGAATCGAGTTTTTGGAGTCCTTTTTTCGGTGCTGTTGCTGGTCAAGCTTTGGGTAGTTTGCTCTTTCGTCCTCAATATTACGTTCCTCCCCTCTATACTCCGGGGGGTGTGATGACCGGTTTTGGTGGTTACGGTTCCACCTATAATCAGGCAGTGGATCAATACCGGACTAAACATAATAGTCCACCTCCGGCGGTCAAAAATCGGCAAACTCTCCGTTCTACCGGCAATTTACGTCGTTATCCTAGCAATACTACCTCTAGTCCCAATCGCAGCAGCACAACCACCACAAAACCCAGTGGTTCCGGTTATGGTTCCAGTACCCTGAAGAATTCGGGTAAATCTGATAATGTCAAACGTTCTCCTAGTTTCGGTTCCTCTGGTTCTCGTCGTACCCCTAGTCGCAGTGGTTTCGGCAGCAGCAGACGCGGCCGACGTTAGGAGGATTTGACTGGAGTGGTGGAAGATTAACCCTGTCTTCCCCACCTCAGACATTGGGGATGGCAGCTACTTAAGAAGCAACCATTTTGCGAATTTCCGAGTAGAAAACCGTCTGGCGATCGCCATTGGCCGACTGGATAATACTGGTACGCAATCTCAGATTAGGACTAGCAAACCAGATTCTTTCCTCGATACGATGGTGATTATCCTCGATGGTTAAAGTTAAAGCTTGATCGCTTCTGAGATGATATTCTCCCAGTGCTGCCGATTTACCGTCCGATGTGATGAATTTTCCTTGCCAAGAATTCTCTGAGGGCAGCCAAACTAAATAGCTAGAACCGATTTTTTTCGGTTGTCCATAGTCCACAGAATTATCCCAAGTCGCTTTCCATCCCCCCAGACTGGCCTGGGACTGACAGTTATTTCCTAAACATAGTTGCACCACATCGGCAGCATCGGCAGCCAGCAAATCGATGGTGATTTCTGCTTTATTATTGGCAACTTTTTGGGCAGCTAATTGATAACTGGTACGCTGGGAAAACCATTTCCCCGCACAGAGATTAATAAATTCTTGAATGTCCATGAATGGCTGTAGGCAAAGATCGATCGCTCTGGAAGAATAGATTATTTATTCTATCCTATCCCTAGACGTTGGCCAATTTTTGCAAGGATAAACGGGCCGCTTCGCGCACTTGTGGGTGTTCGTCTTTGACCAAAAATTTTAAGGCTGCGATCGTTTTTTCCGCCGGAAGCTGGCCTAAAGCTTCCGCTAATCGCTGCCGGATTAACCAGTCATCGGAGTTAACAAAGGTTAAAAGCTTCTCGACGGTTTCCACTGCTTTGATTTCACCAAGGGCAGCAATAGCGGCCTGTTGAATAACCGCTTCGTTACTATCGAGGGCCGATAATAACACCTGTTTAGCCCGAATATCGCCCAAATTGCCCAAAGCGACGGCGGCACTAAAGCGGACTAACCATTGCGTGTCTTCGTAAAAAGCCCTCTGTAGGGGTTCAAAAGCGCGAATATCTTCTAAATAACCTAAAGCTCCCGCAGCATCGGCGCGAATGCCATAATCGGCATCATTGGCTAACAAATCTACTAGGATAGGAAAGCATTCCTCGGTTTGTTTGACTCCCAAAGCAAAGACAGCCATCGATCGCACCGGCAGCATTTCATCATAAAGGACTTTTTTGATCAAGGGTACAGCCTCCTCCGGGGCGACTTCTCGCAGGGATGCCAAGGCCAGCAGACGATCTTTAGAGTTGCTGCTTTCTAACTGGAGGGCAATGCTTTCTATATCAGGCTTACTCATTTTTGTCAATCACTTGTAATATTTCTTTAATTCTAACGCAATTGTTTCTAAGTCAGCAGCCTTAGGGGACTGAAACAGCTAATTTCTGTCTGTTACAGTGTTTCTCATAAAGATGAAGTGTAATCTAATTTGGTATGGAAGACCGACTGCCGAAAACGAAAACTTCGTACCTGCTCATTAAGATAACTGCTCTAACTAATATCCTTAACAATAGGATTAATTTAGCTTAAACCTCCTGTAAAAGTAAGTTTTCGAGGTGCTATCGGCTCAAAATATCGAAAACCTCAGATAAATTTGACATAATCTTGGGTTTTATGGACAGAATAGTTGTCTCTTGTCTTTTTTCTCCTCCTGTAAACCGTCTCGGAGTCTCCTCACGGAAGATTTTTGATTTTTGCAGGAACTCTCTTAAACAAGTTGGGGAAGTGGTTCTACAAAAATTAACTTTATTTATGTTTAAAATGCTATCATGAAGCTTGCATCGTAGATTTCAGTAGATATTGAGAAAACCATGACTATTTCTGGCAATAAAATTACAGAAAGCATTATTAACAAGCTACAGGAAATTCCTCTAGATAAACAAAAACAAATCTTAGAATATGTAGAAGCTCTCACGGAGGAAAAGGAGCCGTTATCTTCCCCTAAAAAACGAGTCTTTGGGTTGCATCAGGGAAAAATTTGGATGAGTGATGATTTCAATCAACCCTTACCCGATAACTTCTGGAATTTTGACTCATGAATATTCTCTTAGATAGTCATACTTTAATCTGGTTTTCCCAGAATTCTCCTCAGCTTTCCTCATCAGCAATTGAGATACTAGAAGATAGAAATAATCTTCTTTTCTTGAGTTTGGTCAGCGTCTGGGAAATACAGATCAAGGTACAGTTAGGCAAATTAAATTTAGATATTTCTCTCTCGGAAATAGTTAAAGATCAAACTAAAATTAATGATGTGCAGATTTTACCCATGAAATTATCTCATATTTGGACATTAGACACCTTACCTTATTATCACAAAGATCCCTTTGATCGTTTATTAATTTCTCAAGCAATTACAGAAAACTTAATTATCCTAGGCGTTGATTCTGTTTTCGATTCTTATCCCGTACAAAAAATATGGTAAAAAATGTCGTTTTTTTTCTTTTTGTTACCGTTTACAAAATTTCTAAACACTCAAGGATAAAACTCACGATTGAGATTAATAATTATGCTAAAAACTACCCCTGTCTGGTTAAAATTTCCTCTATTGATGTTAATATAAAATAGTGATCAAATTCCCGAATCAAAGGATAAGAGAGATGGAGTTTGATCCTTGCTAATAAAATTAGCAATAGACGGTTTAAATGCAGTACAGCTTATTAACAATTCTGATTAATCTTCTATTAGTATAACTTCGGTTGACGGAATCGATAAACATCAATGATCGCCTGTACCCAACCATTAGCAACGGATTCTAATAATCGATCGCCTTTTTCTTTACTTGCATTAGTAGCATCTCCCATCACTCCACTTTTAGTTAATTCCTTAGTTAACCAAGCAAAGGGTAATTTTCCTTCCATAGTTAATAAACTATTTTCTGGCAAACCTTGGGGATATTCTCGGACAGCGCGCTCAATTTTTACCTGTTCTGGCAGTAATGATAACATCATGCTAGTTTCCACATCTCCTGCATGAATACCGTATTCTAATTCATATCCCGAGAATAATTCAGCTGCATTGTGGGGAACTCGCCAAGTGAAAAAAGGAAATACTAAAAAATCGGGATATTGTTGATGAATATCCCTAGCGGCAATTTCCATAACTTGCGGTTGTCCGCCGTGGGAGTTCATTAATACTAACTTACGAAAACCTGAACGATAGAGACTTTCAGCTATTTCTTGAATGAGGGTTAATAAGGTTGTTGCCGAGAGGGTAATCGTGCCGGGGAAAGACCAATGTTCGTTAGATTTTCCGTAGTAGAGACAGGGTAAAGCAAAGGCGGGAACATTTGTATTTAATTTCTCGAAAGCTTTGCCTAAAACCCCTAAACTAATGGCAGCATCGACGGCAATAGGGAGATGGGGGCCGTGTTGTTCGATCGCACCGATGGGTTGAATAATTACCACATTTTCCTTATCTGGCATTGAATCTATATCGGTCCAAGTAAGATAGGGAAAATAACGATGAGGGGGAATAAAACCGTGCATCATAATTTTATTGGGGGTGGGGGATTATGGTTAGGGGAAAAATAACGGTTTATTTGGTAATTTTACCACTAATTCTTGGCAAGGTTGCCAATCATCTTCATCGGTAATGGCTGGCCAAACCGAATCCATCTAGCAACAAAACCTGTTTCATTAATTATAATATGCAATATCGTCGGGCAAAAACACCAGGGGCGACTTGTTTTTTTACCCTTGTTACTGAGCATCTTTAAGCCTTTTCTTTAAGTATTATTGTTAATGTAGCTTATTAAGATCAGCGATCTGCTACGCAGTGCCTTCAGCATCGCACTTAGACTCACAGTTTCAATCAATGTGCAGGGTGCGTTCCCCAAAATCGATCGGTGGAAGGGAACGCACCCTACAAGAACGGCGATCGCACTTGATTTAAGGTTGGTTCTGTCTCAAGTGTCAAAGTAGTCATGCCATGTATCGAGTAATGTTGTTTGATGTTCTATGACCAGCCTATCAATTTGATTCAACTCATGTTCTTTAAAGCCTATGTTAAAATCATAGTGGTTAGGCTTATCAACTCCGCCTATGGATGAAAGCTTTGAATGGGATGAAGATAAAAATCGTTTAAACCAACAGAAACACGATGTTTCCTTTGAATTAGCCCAATACGCATTTTTTGACCCCAAAAGAGTTATCGTACAAGATCTGGCTCACAGTCAAGAAGAAAATCGATTTTACTGTATGGGGCAAGTCGATGAAGGAATTATCACAGTACGCTTTACTTACCTGGAAGGAAAAGTTAGAATTTTTGGAGCTGGTTATTGGCGAAAAGGACGTAAACTATATGAACAGCAAAATAACTTATACTGATGAACCAATGGAACTGGGACAAGTCGTTAAAGATTTTTTACCGCCTCCAGACCAGTTAGTTCCTAAAGGTAAAACCAAAACTACTCAAGTAACATTAGAATTAACAGAAGAAAGTGTAACCTTCTTTAAATCTCAAGCTGCCCGAAAGCAAATTACTTAGGAAAAAATAATCGAATTACTGGTGGAACAATATGCTCATGAATGTATATCTGATGGTTAAACGCTTCATAAGAGTATTGTCTAACCGACATTATAGCTAACTTGAAAAAGGTGCGTTACACGCGCGTTTTCGCACCCTACAAAATCGGCATCGCACTTAAACTCACAGTTTCAATCAATGTGCATGGTGCGTTCCCAAAAATCGATCGGTGGAGCAGTAGGATCCAGATTAGGGGACGCACCCTACGGCAACTAAAAATGGTTAAAAAGTTGTTTTTCAGCTTGTAAGGGATCTTTTATATTTAATTGATGTCTTGCCTTTTCTATAAGTTCTTGGGTTTTGTATGCACCGAAAATCATATTTGCCAATAATGCTAAACTGAACCACCACCAGGTTGGAAATATAGTATTCATTATAGACAAGATTAGTACACTAATTGCTTGATTGCGAGGTTCATCACCTTCTAATTTAGTTTTTGTAACACTAATTATACCTCCAATGAAGGGAATCAAAAGCCAAAATAGCCAGTGCGCCCATATTCTAGCTTTTGCTGCATAGAGCAGCTTTATTCTAGCATCCTCTTGAGAGGCAGGTGCTGGGGAATAAGGACTTGTTGTTTCAACTCTTTCTTTTTGAACATTTCTATAAGTAGTCGGAAACGGGGGAGGTAATTCGCGTGGAATGGGTGGAGGTGCATCCTCTGGTAGAATATCGTTTAATTCAGTTTGGCTCAGGGGTTGCCATTCTTTCATACCTTTTTTCCAAACTAAAGTATTTTCATTAATATCACCTTGATTGGCTAAAGATTCCATCTCTTCAAGACTGAAACTTCCTCTTTTTTGATTGTCTTCTATAAAGTACCACATAACTTTTGAACCTATCTACTAATAGTCTGTTTGGATGATAAAAAAACCAAAATTATTCACTGCATTTTAAAAATGATATTGGGCTTTGTTCTCCTAATAACAGTAAACTTATCGCCATTAATTGCGAAACCTTAATGGATATAGCCTCGTTAAGTTACTCCTGAATTTCTGTCTAACTACATATTATAGGTCAACTCTCTGTATAACACTCTTCAGAGTAACGATATGGGTCAACTTTCTGTATATCACTCCATTTAGGCGCAATCGCCAGAACTTTTCCCTATATCACGCCCAAAAGCGTGTTAGCCAGATGAGCTTACTGCAAACAATCTCCTTTAAGGAGACTTATCACAGAAGCTTTCCGGGATTCTGGCAAAGATTCTTATATCTGACTGCACTTTGTCACAAAATTTCACTATTATTTCGACACTCTTAATAGTTGGAGAGGAAACATTGATCCCCAAGTCTGGTCAATTTTTGTCCAACGCATTTCAGGAAGTGACCTGAATAAGTAGCTAGACATGGCCAATTTCTCATTTGGGGTACGATAGTCAAGGCATTTTCGAGGACGATTGTTAATTAAGTTTAAGGCTCTTTCTACCTCCTCTGGCTTAACGATTTTCAAATTCGGGTGGTGATTCGGTAGTAGTGATGGAGGCTTAATCCTTTGCTTTGCTCTGCATTGTAGTCATGGATAAAATACCAAACAGTTCCCCAACGGCTCTTCTCGACTTTGTGTGATAATTTTTGCTTATGGAATCGTGAAATACTTATCAGACAAGACTTTTAGCGCTATTTTGCGGATATTCTATCAGTATAGACCTCGTTTCCACACAGAAACCAGAAGAGCCATTATTTTTATTAATAAATATTTTACACACTTCATACCAGATGAGCAAGAGGGCTACGCCACTACTACCAAATCATTACCTGGCCAAGAACCGTAGAAGGATTAATCTGTCTCAACACAGTAATAGGAGTGAAAAGCTAATTTATGTCCCCTCAAAATCGCTGAAAATCTCTCTCTAACCACTTGCGGCACTATTCTCACCCTGGCAGTCTTAGAAACCATTCTATCGGCCGATAATGCCGTCGCCCTGGCCGCTTTGGTGCGAGAACTTCCCGACCCCAGACAAGAACGCCAAGCTTTAAACTGGGGATTAGCTGGGGCATTTGTCTTGAGAGTTGCCATGTTAGTCAGTGCCAGTTGGACAGTTAAATTCTGGCAGGTGGAGGTACTGGGCGCTATTTATCTGATCTGGTTAGCGGGTAAGCATTTTTGGCAGAAATTTCGCAATATAGAGACAGAAGACCAAAATTTTGACCCTAATTTCGGAATAGAATCTTTGGGTTCTGTTATTGTTCTGATTGCTTTTACGGATCTGGCTTTTTCTCTTGATAGTATGACAACAGCGATCGCCCTAGCCGATCGATTCTGGATTCTCCTGACTGGTGGTATTTTGGGAATGTTAGCCCTAGGATTTTTGACCGGTTTATTTGTTAAGTGGTTAGCTGAGTTTGTTTACCTACAAGATGCGGCCTATCTGACGGTTTTAGCGGTAGGGGGAAGATTGTTATTAAAAGCTTGTCAACCAACCTATTTACCGCCAGAGTGGATGGTATTGATGATGGTGGCGGTCTCGTTAAGTTGGGGCTTTTCTAGGCCTGTTGTGGTGGAATAGTTCTGGCAGCAAGGGATTTTCTCAATTTTTTAGGAGCGTGTCAATCGTTATACTCCGGGACGACGGGCGACTGTGACATAATTTGTGACTAGGTACGGTAAGAGTCGCTAGTGAACCCCGTTAGCCTTGGAGACTTCCTTGCTAGACACCATTTCCACCCTATCCCCAAAACTAACAGCGCTCGAAACCACGGGAAATCCTCTCCCGAAAGTTGCCACTTGTTCCTCTACCTGTCGTTACTGTCGGTTTTATAAGTTTCAGGGGAGAGGAAATGGCTATTGTCAGCGCTTGGGAGTCCCTGTTCACAGTCATTGGCGCGCTTGTCCTTTAATTTGTCCACCTTTTGCCCCTTCTTGGGAAAGGTCGGAAAATGGGTAATTCTAAGTAGTTATCTGGATTTTACCACCTGTATCGAGCAATTTTCTCCCCATCCCGCTCCGTCCGAGGATGGGGTTTTAATCGAAACCGATGCTTTCCACTCCACCGCTATCGGGACTGGTCGCGACAAAATAGAGAATTCCCGACCCGAGACAAGCGATCGCTATACTAAAGCAAATAATCCAGACTTGAGCGGGTTCGTAGCTATTACTATCGATCGCTCGCCGGATGAGAAAATACCGGCGCGTGGCGATGACAACGGTTAATAATCCCACCATAGCGAAGACAAAACCCAACAACCACCCCAATCCTATTACTGTAGAAGATGCCGTTCGTAAACGCAAAATGACCAGACCAAAACCCATCAAAGCGATCGAGGCACGCATCCAAGACAGATAGGTGCGTTCGTTGGCCGAATGATCTCGCCAGTAATCGGGGTTAAATTTCTGCCCTGTCTTTTGGGATTTAAACAGCATAGAGGAGTTCCTCGCAGTGAAGTTCAATAAAATCAAGTATTCTTTCTTCTGGTTTTAATAAATTGTTTTTATCATCTAGTTTTTCGCTTATCTTTAACCAATTCAAGGGACTTGAGCAGATTATCATCCATAGGTGATCTTGCACCTGTCCAAAAACCATTAAAACCCCTCTAAATTTCGGCGGCTTTCTTCTTTGAGTTGGTGGCTCCAGGCATTGAACCGGCGAACACCGAATACCGTTGCGACTAGCGTACCGAGAAAAATCGCCAAACGTTCCCAAATCGAGAGAGAGTGATAGAGATAATTCGGCATCTGGAATTCGATCGGTGCGGAGATGAGAGAGGACATACCTCGTCCTGGAGCATTGACGATAACTTTGGCTTGATGGATGGTGAGCCGATCGGCGGTTGGTTGTGGATAGCTGATCTCGTATTCTCGGAGCGCGGTCAGGAACTCTCGTAATCCTTGGCTCACTTCTTCAGCTGAACGCGGGAATCGGGCAATTCCGCCGGTCTCTTTAGCAATCGCTGTCAATCGAGATCGATCGACGATAAACTCGCGGATATCTTCTCCCCAAGGAAGCTGACAGTAGGTAAGGAGAGTATCCACGGTGAGAGGGCGGCCGCGTAACTCCTGGGCGCATTGGGCGCGGGCGCGGAGTCGGGTTAGGGATTCGCCGTATCCCATCGTGTGGACGGTGACGTGAGGGGAACGGGCCAGCAGAGCCAGAGTGGACTGAAAGCGTTGTTCTTCCTTGTTTCGATCGGGATCGGCATCGAATCCATCGGTAAATAGGATCACGCCGAGACGGGGAGGCAGACCCCAAGAATTTTGCTGAAAACGTTCGGAAGTGGTCAGAAAATTGACCGCTTCATCGAGGGGTTGATAGAGATTGGTGGAGGCGCAGACATCAATATTGGCTAACTGGGAAAGTCGAGTTTTGGTTGTTTTGTATGGATAGGCTTCTAGATACTTTTGAATCACTGTCTGATCGACCGGATAGCTATGGGCGCACCCTTCCCCAAAGGGAACTAGGGCAATTTCTACGGGAAGTTTTTTGGTTTTGATCGTGGTAATAAATTTTTGGATTCCCTCGATCGCTCCCTGGAGTTTGACTTGTTGGGATTCATCCCGATTATCCATACTGCCGCTCATATCTAGCAAAATCACTAAATAGGCGGGATCGGGTTTGACTTGATCGGGTGGGGTTATAGTAATTTTCGGGAGAGTTAGGGGAGTTAATCGATATTTAAATTCGGTTTGATTGGCCGCCGTGGTGAGGACGGTAAAGTTATTCGCTTGTAATCCGGGTACGAGCAGGTCACGATGGTCGCGAACTTGTACTTTTAAAGTCACTTGATCGTGGTCGGTAATGGCGCGGAGAATCTTGACGGAATTCGCTCGGACGGAAGCAGAATCGAAGAAAGTGAACGCGAGGATCGATAGGGGAAAAAGCAGAAGGTTTCTACCAGCTTTTTTAGTTGTCCGGATCGAGAAAGCGATCGCAAAAAATAAATCGGTAATAGCGAGTATTCGTGTTTTCATGATAGAAAGTCAACATTTGATTGTGATATAAGGTTTCCGTGGCATTTTCCGATAACATTCTTCTTTGTATTTGTACTTTATTTTCCACAGGGGTGCTAAGTCTCCATTGTTTTCTCTCTAAACTGAGCTTGGCGGCTATTGCAGGTACATCTGGCAAAAATATATCGGCATCTTCCGCAGAACCGATCTGTAAAGATTGGGAAGTATGGCGAGGTAGCTGGATAGATAATCCTTCTTCAATTTGGGTTTGCTCGAAATTGACAATTCTTAAAGAGCGATCGTTAATTTTGGGATAGTTTCCCGATTGGTTATCTTCTCGGGCGCGTCCGAATCCTCTACCGGCTCTCAGTGCGACTTGATAGGTGGGGGTTGTGGAAATGGCGAGCGCCATCCCTAAACCAGCACCGAAAAGGGTGAATCCTAACAGATCTTCATAACCGCCAAGGGGGATTATTGTTCGGAGAAATTCGATCGCTAGGGCGGCAATTAAACCGGCAAGTAATCCGAAAAGGGCAGATTTTATCGGTCGCTCAAAGGTGTTACTTTTCGCACCCTCGGTACTCAGCGATCGCCAAGATAATCCCTCGGCTACACCGGCCCCTAAACCGATTAAACTCCAGCCCACTATGCGAACACTTGCCGGGGGGAATTTTCCCTGGTAAATAATCACAGTTAGCACTGCGGCGATCGCTCCAGCGATTAAACCAGTTTTTAGGGCGATTTTGAGATAACTATTGCGGATTCTTCGATTCGCTTTGTAGTGAATCGGATTACTCAGATAAATGGTCGTTAGGACAAGGGTGACACTTAAACAGATAGTGACGATCGGGAAGAGAATAAACTCGACGTAAAAAGGGAAAGTGCTTCCAGTAATTGTCTTCGATGCGAATTTAAAGAGGTCTAAGATCACTAAGCTCAAGTTCCAGCCGATCAGCGCTGAAATAATGCCCCCCAACAGATAAAAAACAAGTCTCATTTTTTCAATACTCCCTTCCTGATCCAGTTAAACGTTTAGAGACAAAGTATTCCTAGTATTGACTAGAAAGGTTTCCGCCATAGTCTAATGCTGCTAGTGCGTTCGTAGTTGGGGAATTTTCGGTTTGATCGTTGGGTTGCCCTAGCCTCCCCTCAGATTTCTAAATAATAGCATAAGATCCTGTGTCAGGTTCGCCCAAGCTAGGCCGATCAGTCCAGATGAGCGGTGGCTTTTTTGAAGATCGATGAGATGGATTTCGGCTTGGGTGTATATATCTGCGGGAACTTCTCCTTGGCTTACTTGATAAAACAGAGCCGCTAGGCTATAGGCGCGCACTTCGGCGAATAGTCGTGCGAGAAATTCGTATCGTTTTTTAGTAGCATCGGGTAATTTTTTTTGTTGATAGTTTTGTAAAATTTTGTTAAAAAAATGATTGTCTAGTTGACAATATTCTGGATAGTGGATTTGTATGAGTAGTGATTTAGTATAATATTTTGCGGAGTCATAAAAATAATCTGACCAGAAGCTTTTGGAGCGAATTAATAACCATTGTTTTTCCTTGGGTAGATCGGGAATTTTTCTATTTTTGTATTGCTCCGTTATTAATAGATCATCGATGAGAGCGTATAGTCGCTGTTCGAGGTGGGGATTTTGGTCGAGCGCTTGTTGTTGCATCTCGATGCCCGCACGCCCAAACTGTTTATTTCTTCTTCGTTTCCGTAGCCAGTCTAGCCAGTTAGCGATTTCTGGAAATGGTTTTAAAATAGCCAGTAATGCTCGATATCTAGCCGCCGTGATATTATGATTTTTAAGCGCAGTTTTATCAACAATAATTTCCCAGTTCCAATGGTCACTGTCAAGACTAGATAAATAACTAGAGAGGGCTTGTAAGTTTCGTTCTAGATCTTTATTTTTCGCTAGATTTAGTAAACATCGTTTGACTTGGATATCACTGGATATATATTCGGAAACCGTCGAGAAGGATTCGGGAACTCGATCGAACCGAATAATTAATTGTTCTCGCTCGCTATCCTGGGTGTAAACCAGAGAGAATTGTTCGGGAATCTCTAATTGAGACACTCGAAAAGCCCAATTTAGGGGACTAGAATCGTTTGCTTGTAGAGAAAGGGCTAGAGCATGAAATTCTCGACAATCCTCAAAAGTTATATTGTCTAAATATAATGGCGATCGAGAGTATTTTTTTTCTTGTTCTATTTTTTTGATAGAAATTTTCACCGAATCGGTTGAATATTTTTTTAAAAAATCATGGCGATTTAGCCAAGAACTAGAAGCTTTTTGGGGTGTTTTGGGAGATGAAGAGGAGGGTTGTAGTTGAAAGGTGGGAGAACCTTGAGTGATCCACCATTCTAGCAGCGTTCCGATTCCGTCTATTTCGCCATCTTGCGAGGGTTTTTCTAACCAGAAATAGCGGTAGCCGATTAGAGGGCGATCGCTGTCATCTCTTAAGGCTGTCGCCACCGCTAATAGGGCATATTTGCCGATTTCTCTAGAGATTAGGGCGATAGTTTGGGGAGGATAACTATCATTAATTCGACAGGCATGATTATGGACGGCATTCGCAATTTCCGGGGGTACTTCCTGATTTTCTCCGCCGATTTCTCGATCAAATCCTGTACTCACATAGCACTCATGTCTTTTAGACCATTTTGGCTCTAGAAGTTTTCGAGAGAATTGATAAATTTCGCATCGATTCCACATCATTAAGCGTCTATTTATCGGGTTTGAATATTTGATCTAGGCAGGCAGAATAGGCGGTATTTGTCTGAGTTTTGCACTGCTGAAAGGCTTTGTATCGAGGGAGAGCGATCGAGTAATTTTCGCTCTCTTTTAGGATTCTTTCTAGGGTATTGATCGCTGTTTTTATCTGCCGATCTTGAATCATGGGAGCGAGAATCGACCAAGTGTTTTTATCTAAATCCCCTCCTGCTGGCTGAATCTGGTATTGTGTTTTGAACTTAGCGATCGCATCCGATACTTTCTGATCCCAAATCGGAGTGATTTCCCCCTCATACAATTGTAGCGAGTGGAGAAGACTTTTCCCTAGGGCAATTTCTGGGGCATTGAGGGGAGGATTGGCTGTCACTTGGTTAGCGGTGTAAGTTTTATTTAATTCTACCGGAACTGCTGGTGTCAGTTGTTGAAGGAAGGGATATAAAGGATTTTTGATAATACTTGATCTTTCTCTTAGCCATGCTTCGCGTTGAGTGCTGGTTTTCCACTGGGAAGCGTTGAAATCGGGCATCTTTTCCCGTAACTTCTTTAGGTTGTCTAGATTTTTCGCTTGCAGATCTTGTCGGCGATCGCCCGATTCTAGGAGATTAAAATATAAGTATAGTTCCCGAACGGGATCGGAGGGAATAATGGCCGATTGATTTGCGGAAATCTTCGGAGAAAATACCCGTCCGATCGATTGAACTCCCCACAGGACTCCCACCCCCAACACCGTCCCGACTGCCACACTCAACCCTAGACATTGCCAAGGATATTTTTGCCAAAGAATTAGGGCGATTTTCTTGAGAGAATTGGGACTTTTCTCGGAGGATTGTGGAGGAATGGCGGGGGGTCTTTCTAGGGGAATAATTTCGGGGAGGTTCGTGCAGTTTTCCCAAATTTTATCGGGAACTTTACCCGTAGCGAGTTTATAGAAAAAAGCGGCGATCGGATAGGATTTATTCTTTTCTAGAATCCCTGCGATGCTCTCGTAGGACGAGGGATTTTCGGCGGTTTGTCCTTGCTCACACTGTTTTAAGTCTTCGAGAATTTTCTCGATAAACTTATCGCTTTCTTGAGGGGGTAATTGTTCTTTTTTGAGATAGGCTCGATCGAGCTTTCTAAACAGATCGTTGGTGTAGATTTCTAGAGATTCTTTCCAGAGTGGGGAGTAGTCGATCAGTAGCCATTGAATTACTTCTTCTGATTTGGGGGAGAGGTTTGATCGCAGTAGGAGAAATAACCGAGCGATGAGTTGATGGAGTCTTGTTTTATTCTTGGCTAATATGACCGAATTTCTAGAATACAATTGTATCAACTGCTGCTGTCGATCGAGTGCTTCTTTCGCTTCTTGAGTAACGGGTAATTCGGATGGCTGGAAATGAGTCAATAAGGCTGAGGGAAGAAAGCGAGAGAAATCCAGCAATTTTTGAGGTGCGGGAGATCCTGGCGCTTGTAGGCTATTGAGCCAATCGGAGACGGTAATCGTTAAGTCAGTATGCTGTAAATTGGGATTTAATAGTAGAATCAATGATTTATAAATCTTTTCTTGTTGGGTGTGCTGTCGTTGCTCCAGCCAGGTGCTATCGATCAGCGTTGCCCAATCCCATCGAGTGCTATCGGTTTTTTCTAGTTCTTGAACTAAGATATTTAGGTTTTTATCAATTTCTTTGCCTTCTGAGAGTTCTTTTAATGCTCTTTTTAAACTTTGAATTGATTCAACCTGTACAGGGGAAGTATCTAGTATATCTTGCCCAGTTTTATGGGGAGTTAATGCGGTTGGGATTTTGTTGACATCGGAATTGATCTGACAGTATTCTTGAGTAGTGCAAGCGATTAGGGTAAATTGATTAGGATTTTCTAAAACAGTAACCTTCCACGCCCAAGCGATCGGGCGATTATATTTTTGTTTGAGATATCGAGAAAAAAAATGCAAATGCCAATACCTAGGAATAAAGCTATTGCTAGGAGTAAAAATATGAGGAGTTTGTTGTACTTCTAAAGCAAGTTGCTCAAATTGACGAACTTTATCGAAATCATGAGGACTGTGAAGAATCGCTGAATAATATCCCTGTCCACGATTCTGTTGCTGAATATGTATGATGTCTGAACAAGGCTTTAGCTCGAAACGGGGTCGCTCGTTCTTGTCCCACCATCGGAGGAGCGTTTCCACGGCATCTATTTCTCCATCTAGGGGCTTTTCTAGCCAGAAATAACGATAGCCTACCAGAGGTCGATCACAATCATCTTTTAGGGGAGAGGCTACCGCTAAAACTGCGTATCTATCGATTTCTCGTGCGATGAGGGCAATCTTTCCTTCTGCCGGAGGATAACTATCATTAATCCGAAACCAGTGGTTATGGACTGCATTTTGAATGGGGGTGGGAGGATCCTCATGGGTTCTTAAACCGATTTCTTTGTCGAATCCGCTAGAAACCCACCGATCGCCCTGTCTTTTCGGTTCTAACAATTTCCGAGAAAATTCCTTGATCAAAATGGAATCGCTCATAGTTTTTCTAATCCTCTATGTCTCTGAGTTGGGGATGATCGGTACCCGTGTGTAACCAGTAAATTGGTGCCATTAATCCCAAGGGTCTCCACACTGTTGGGTTATCGATCACTCCAGAAGTCACACCCCCTTCACGGCTAGTAACTTGAACGTTGGCGAGGGGAGAGTCGGGAGAAGCACCTGGCTTCATGCCAAATGCCGAACAAAAAAAATACTTAACAGGACAGGGCCACTCTTTGCCCCAATTTTCTAGTAATTGATAGGTTTTATTAAATTTTAGCCTCATAAATCTGGGGATATCCTGTCGGTGGATTCGCATTTTAGATTGTTCGGCTTTGGTAAAGGCTAAGGCGATCCGATACTGGGAGAGGTTTTGATTTTTCTTTTCTAGTCGCCACTTTAATTGTTGTTTCAAGGTGGCCAATCCCTGGGCGTACTTTTGATCTTCTGTGAAGAAAGTACCATCGAGTAGGATGAGTAATCCTAGGGCAGAGGCACATTCTTCTAGATACTCTTCGATGTGGGAAGTTTTGCCTTGGGATAGTTTTTCAAATAATTCCCCAGCAAAGTCTTTACAAATTATATCGATCGCTTGTCCCCCTTGCCAAGTGGGCTTCATTTGAATCGAGAGGTTATAAGTGGGAATTTCGCTCGGATTGCTGGCTAGATAGGTAGCCATTAACATGGCATTATTTTCTAGGATATCTTTTGCCATAGCGATTAGTTTAGCCGTATCGTCGTCGCGGGGAATAACTTTCTCGATCGGACTATCGGGTTTCGCGTTCGGCCAGTAGGCCAACGCAGATAGATAGGTGGTTTTACCCGATCGCCTCGGTCCGATGATCCGAAATTCGGTAGGCTGAGAATCGGTGGTTTCTGGGGGTTGTTGACGACTCCACATAATTATTCTTCGAGTCGAATGCCTGTCGCTAACCAGTATAGCGGAGGAATTAATCCGTAGGGATACCAGCGATCGGGTTCTCGTAAATAGGCGTTTTTTTCTTCTGGGGAACCGTCGTCGGGTAAGTAGCAGTTTGGCCGGGGATCAAAATCTCGATCGCGGCGACTTCCCAAAACCCCGAATGCAGAACAGGCAAAGAATTGTAATCGATCGGGGGTTAAAGTTTTGGTGAGATGTTTATAGGTTTTGGGCAATCGTACCTCGAATAAATCCTCGTCGGGATCGAGACGACAGGGCCAGAGTTCTCCCCTTTCACATTTAGCCATGACGACGGCGATCCGGAGTTTTTCAATTTCTGGGTTGCGAATTTCCCGCTCGCGAATTTCCTCGCATAGTTTGGTAAATGCGGGGAGATATAGCGATGTGTCGCGTTCTGGTTCCCAATCGGTCATCATCACCATCCAGCTTACGGTAGTGAATAGGTCATCAACCCAAGGGGTGATTTTTTTCCATTGATGAGGGATGGGAATATGTTCAAAAAATTCCCCTGGGAAATCTTTGGCAAGGAGTTCTAGTTCGATGCTCGATCGCTTTTTCCCCGGCGGGATTTTGATGAGAAAGTCATAGTCCTTGAGGTTATGAAGTTGATCAGCACCGAAGGCATCTCCCGCTATCTTTCCTTGATTTTTGAGCGTATCGAGCGCGCGTTTCCGTAGGGCCGTGGCTTCATCATTGCGAGGAATCACCTCTAACTTGGGATATTTTTGTAGTAAACCCGATGGAAGAACGGCTAGGGTGGCAAGATAGGTGGTTTTTCCCGAACTTCTCGCCCCGATCACGCGAATTTCTGTAGAGGCTTTAGGCATTGGCGAAATAAGCTCCTAAATAGACCCAGGGTAATTCTAATAGAGTGGGATAGTGAATGGTGGTGACGAAAAATTTGGGATTGAGGTAGGGAGGTTGGGAGTTATGTTCGCGGATTATATCATCAGCTAGGGAAAAATAGGTCTCTCGGATATGAGTGTCGTGTTTCCCCCAGAGAAAGGAAGCGTTGGTGTCGTATTGCCAAGTGTTTTTTTCCTCCTCTAGGTTGTGAAATAGATCGGCTTTATGGATAGAGATTAAAATATGTTGTACGCTGGGACAGTGCGATCGCAAGAGGGTGAGACGTTCCTTGAGTTGTTTTTTCCAGGTCTCCGGGTCGAGAATTTCCTCAAATTCGGGAGTATCTTCTATTTCTTGAGTTCGAATTCGATATCGATAGGGAGGCAGCAGGAGTAAAACCGCTTGACTTTGACCGAGAGTGTGTACCAGATCTTGATATTTTTCTGGGTTGCTTTCTTGCCACGCGGGTTTAGACCAAGCTTCCCCAGGGGTATCAATCCACTGAACTCTCACCTCTCTTTCCGAACCGGAAGGAAGGTTAATTCTCAGCAGGAGAGGTTCTTCTTCTTTTTGAGAAGTTCCCGCTAGTTTTTCAATGCTATCATTGGACAGTGTAGCGATTTTACCCCCAGGGCCAGAAGGGATCACTTTAACATTTTCGGTTCCTTTCGATAGGGTAATGACCATACTGGTCTTACCAACACTTTTATTACCAATAATGATTACGTTCATGGGGAAATTTTTCGTTGTTGATTGCTAAATAGTTAGATCAGCTAAAACCGTAAAACTCCTCGCTGTTGTAACTGCCAAGTTTTTCCACCCGCTAGGGGATAGACTACCGCAGGACGGATGACGGTATAGCTATCGGAATAATTCGGATCGTAGTTCTGGCACTCGAATAGATCTTCAACGCTTTTATAGTTCCTCTGGTTGATTCTAAAATATTGGCTAGGTACCAAACAATGATATTTCCAGTCGAGGTAAACTCCATAGATACCCCGACGTTTATTTTTTAGTACAATTGGATCATTCCCTCCCATCTCGCGATTCGCTAGGCTTTCTTCTGTAGGAGATACTTCGATCAGGAATGAGGAAGAGCTAGATACTGAAGGTGATGTACTCTGGTAAGTCTGGCTCGCGGGTGGTTCAGAAGGTTGCCAAGGGGTTACATCGGTTTGTTCTGTTTGTTCCCGAACTTCCACGTTTTCGGTTTCTGGAAGACAACTTTCTAAGTCTTCAATTCTCTTCTTAAGTTTACGGATTTCTTCTGTGGTTGTTTGATCGTTGTCTTCCAACTCTTGAGAGACTTTTTCGTGAAAATTATTATTATTTTCCTCAACCTGATTTTTATTTACATTCTGAATATTAACTTTGGATGCATTATTTGTATTTTTTTTCTGATCATCTTTATGGGTGTTTCGAGTCCATAAATTGAATTTATTAAACCATTTATTATTAGGATTTTGCCGATTAGTTAATAATTTTAGTATAAAAAAGTTTGAATTAGATTTTCTGCGGAACTTTAGCCAATAAATTCCGATCGCTAATAAAGCTAATGTAGCAACAATCAAAAATTCTTTCTTAAAATCAACAATAGATTTAGGGAGAGATCGATCACTATCGAGAGAGTTTAATTTTTGAATATCATATTCTAGTAACTTCTGTTTATCTTGGAGAAATTTTGTAATTTCCTCAAAGGTATCCTTTCCAAAATTACCGTAATATCTGGGGGAAATTTCTCTTCTTCCGAAAAAATCTAATTGTTTCTGAACATTTTCAATTGCATCTCTTGTCAATCCTTGTTTAAAAGGAGTGATTACCTTTTGAGAGATCTTGACTAAAGTGTTATCGATACTATCTAAAATTTTCTCAATGGATGCTCTTTCTTCTTCTTTTAGCTTCGGTAGCTGATTTTGGCGATACTCTTGTATTTTTGTCTGTAAATTTTCTATCTTTTTACTAACTTTATTACTCGTAATACTTTCTGTATCTCGATATACCCAAATCTCGATGGTATTGAGAAACTTTTGCTGTTCGGTTTTTAATTCGTCGAAAGCTGTATTGATCACCTTCAGTTGGGGAGATTTCTCGACGGTTGCCGGGGAGGGTTGAGAGGAAGGAATTATTTGAGCGCTCACAGAATTAGTCCCTTTCCCGCATCCGACGAGGACACTAGATGCGAGGATCAGGGATAGAGCCAATTTAGCATAGCTGACTTTTTTCATAGATTTCGGCGATCGCAAAATTTAGTTTCGTCATCTGGATAACTTCTCTCATCACTCCTCATCGTACTCTAGCGCACTAAAAACGTAAAACTCCTCGCTGTTGTAACTGCCAAGTTTGCCCACCCGCTAGGGGATAGACTACCGCAGGACGGATGACGGTATAGCTATCGGAATAATTCGGATCGTAGTTCTGGCACTCGAATAGATCCTCAACGCTTTTATAGTTATTCTGGTTGATTCTAAAACTTTTGCTAGGTACCAAACAATGATAGTTACCGTCGAGGTACACCTCATAGTAACCCCGGCGCTTATTTTCTAGTACAATTGGTTCGCTCCCTCCTATTCGACGATTCGCTAGGCTTTCTTCTGTAGGAGATACTTCGATCGGGGATGAGGAACGAGCATCTCGATAATAATTATCTCCTACTAGGGAGTGGGAAGAGCTAGATACTGAAGGTGCTGTACTCTGGTAAGTCTGGCTCGCGGGTGGTGCAGAAGGGTTCAAAGTGGTTATGCCAGTTGGTTCTTTTTGTTCCCGAACTTTTGTATCTTTGGTTTTCCGATTGTGTTTTTCTAATTCTAAATCGGCAATTCTATCATTAATTATACGGTTTTCTTGTGTAATTTTTCGCTCGATATCTTTTATCTCTTTAGAGAGTTCTTTATAAATATCTTTGTAAACTCGATCATAAATTTTAGAAGTAATTCGAGTTTCATTTGGACTCCAATTCTGAGAAGCAACTGAAGCGGACGAGTTCTCTGGAGATTCCCCCTCTCCATCTCCTTCAGGGTTTGTTTCTTTACTCCAAAAATTGAATCTAGAAAGAATTAATCTAAGAAAGTGCTTATTCGTAGGCTCCTGTCTATTGGGTGATGATTGTTTTGTAGAGGAAGAGGAGATTTTACTTGATTTTTTTCGGGATCTTAGCAAAGAAATTATGCTCGCTAATAATGCTAATATGGCAACGAGAAAAGTGGTGTTAGAAGAGTTTTTTTCTTTTTCTAACTGTGCTATTTGTTCGGATAATTGTTGTATTTTCAGATCGATGGGAGATTTTAATTGTTTAATATTATCTTCTAGTGACTTCTGTTTATCTTGGAGAAATTTTGTAATTTCCTCGACGGTAGTATCTCCAAAGTTACCATAATTATTTTGGGCGATATTTCTTCTTGTAAAAAAATCTAATTGTTTCTGAACATTTTCAATTGCATCTCTTGTCAATCCTGTCTTAAAAGGATTGATTACCTTTTGAGAGATTTCCTCTAAAGAGCTATCGATGTCACCCAAAATTTTCTCAATGGTTGTTTTTTCTTCACCTTGTAACTTCGATAGCTGATTTTGACGATACTGTGTTATTTTTTGCTGTAAATTTTCTATCTTTTTACTAACTTTATTACTCGTAATACTTTCTCGATCTTTTTTGTCAGTAATGTTAATTGCTTGGTTAAGGTTATCGATAAATGTTTTCTGTTCAGTTTTTAATTCCTCAAAAGCACTATCGATCGCCTGTAATTGAGAAGATTGAGCGACGGTTGCCGAGGAGGTTTGAGAGGTTTGAGTGCTTACAGAATTAGTCCCTTTCCCGCATCCGACGAGGACAGTAGAAACGAGGAGCAGGGATAGAGCCAATTTAGCATAGCTGATTTTTTTCATAGGATTCACCGATTTTATATATCAGAATTGTAGGATGCCGCGTTCCTCTAACTGCCAGGTTTCCCCTCCGGGTAAAGCGGAAACTCTAGCGGGTTTGAGAAGTTCAAAGTTACCCTCTAGCTGAAGATTTTTACAGTCGAAAAAGTCTTCGATCGCTTTGTAGTTGTGTTGGTTCAGTCTGAGGTTGTTACTCGGTACTAAATATTCTGTGCCGTTTTCTTTGATGATCGAATAATTGCCGCGACGATTTTTCTCGAAGATTACCCGCGAGGAACTACCGATTCTTAGTTTTGTCAAGCTTTCTTCGGTGGCGGTGACGTTGATTGCCTGTTGGGAAAAAGACTCTCGATCGCGGTTATATCTTTTCGCTAGATTCGATTCTTCTAGGCTAATCGGGTTCTGAGTTTGTGGCGAAAGTTCTGGATAGGAAACGCTTGTTTCAGAAGGATATGAGGATTGGTTAGAAACCATTTTTCGATTGGCACGTTCGTTCGATCGAATATTGTTTTCTAAATCTCCTACTCTATTGCTAATTTTTTCAATTTCTTCTTGAGATCGAGAAAAGTTTTCTTGATTTTTTGTAGCTAACTGTTTTTGATTTTGCTCGATATTTTTAATATTACTATTGATTGATTCTAGTTGTTCTTTTAGAGTTCTATCTCGCTCTAAATGTATCGCCTGTAACTGTTCTTGTGATTTTTTCAAATCCATAAGCTCGGCTTGCAAAGGGTCGATCAAATCCTTTTTGATTTTATCAACTAAAGACTCTTCATCTTTCGTCTTGCGCTTGTTATATTTATCTTTAATACTACTTCTCTCTTCCCAAATACCTTTCGCCCAGATAATAATTTTTTGAGAGTCATTATTCAGAGGCCAGTTACATACCGTACAACTCTCTTGCCCTTCGTTATATATAGCATCACAAACTGGACAATTAAACATCATCGTTCTCCCTTAGACTTTTTGCTAAGGGGAGTAGAAAAGACCTCGCCGGTATTTTTCCTACTTCCCCTCTGGTTAGCCGTTATTTGCCAGCCCACTCCTTGCCTAAAACGCGGAGGAGTGCCTTTAATCCTAGGATAAAAGGTGGCTCGACGCGGATGTTTTCTGAATCTCCCCGAATGTGAACGAGATTCGTTCTCAGTTCTTTATGGACTTCACGCCAGAGACGATCTTTGTAACTAGACTCCAGTTCGCCATTTTTAAAAGCGGGCATGGGTTTAAGTCCCTGAATGTCGATCTCTTTCACTGCGGTGTTGAACTCGTTTAGAAAAGCGGGAACTTCCTGGAGTTGGGGCATATCGAAGCCGGTGATATTGCCTTCCAACTCCAGATAGTCTTTCCACGTAATTTTTTGACTGTTCACCTCGCAATCCTCCCCGGCGATTACCGGTTCCGGTTTTTTGCTGATAATTCCTCCTAGGGGAGTTCGGTCTAGTACCAGACCACAGGCGACTTCATCCTTGGGACGGGTGCTTAATTGGGTGATCTCGTTGGTGTCCGGGAAACCGGAGGCCTTACTCAGCATCCGACTGAAAAGTTCGTTAACTTCAGCGTGACGATCGAACCGTCCGCCAATCGCCAGCCAGTTCAACAGGCGCGAACCGTTGCCACCGATGTACACGGGGGTGATTTCCGGTCGGCTGTAGCGGTCTTTTTCGTAGAGAACCTGTAACAGAATCCCCACATAGTAGTATAGTCCCGCCGTACCGATCGCCATCAGTCGGAGTAATCCTTGGAATTGGGGATCGTCTTCGAGAAAGTCTCTTTTCTTGAGCCAGTTCTCACTTTCGCGACGGAGTAGGACATCTAGCTTGGCGTGAAAGGCTCCATCTTTCAATCCCCCTAAACCGCCTCCCCCAAACTTTTCGACGAGAAATCGGGGATTGAGTTCCAAAAATTGGGAGAACAGATGTCGCCCGGCTAATTGTACCGAGCATTGATGCACCAGTTGGAAGCGATCGGTATCCGCCTCCCAGATGGAGATATCCGAGGTTCCTCCCCCCATATCGATACAGGTGCTATTGACGAGGTTGTGACCCTCCTGATCGGCGAAATACTGGGCTGTTGCCACACTTTCCGTGCGGAAATTGGTGAGATTATCCTGTTGCGGGCAAATTTGGCTGATCCCGGTTTTTGCTTGCAACTCTTCGGTTAAATCCTGCCAGTTGCGCGCGTAGCGGATTTTATCCGCGCGGGAGAAAGCGGAAGGATAGGAGAGAGACCACTGGATTTGTTGGATGCCGTTTTTCGCCGCGAGGGCCGTGACATGAAGGGCTAAATGCTTAAGAAAAAGCCGATTGACGGTAATGTTCGTCCACTTGAGATCGGTTTCGATCCAGCCCTCTTGGGGGTTAAATCTCGCAAGATCGGGAATATAGATCCGACCGTCGTAGATTGGGCGTTCTTTCGCTACGTTGGGCGCTTTTCGGGTGGTCAATACGCTACTGAGGGGTAACGGTTTCTCTGGGGGAATGAAGTTTTCGGGAACGAAATACTCGAACAGGGTGGGCAGTCGAGTATCGGACAGTACCTCCGTGACTTTTAGGTGCAGACTTTCTAGGGGAAGCGGTTCGGTCACTCCCCGGCGATTGACGTAGATATTGGTGAAAGATGTCCCAAAATCGACCCCTACTTTCCAGGAACCTTCTAGAGCGATCGACGCGGGGGTTTTCAGCAGGATTAGACCGAGGAAGTTTTTCGATCGATCCCGACATTCGATACAGGAGGGATACTCCTCTAGTCGGGTGAGTTGATAGGAACCCTTGCCATCTTGGAAAATATGCGGTTCTTTGGCGCCGGGCAAATTCACCTGAAAAGTGCGATCAAGCGGATTCGAGGAACCGAGAAATTCCAGATCGTAGTAAAAGGCGTAATATTCCTTCCAACCCTCGGCCCGGAAGTTCGGCCAGATATCTAAAACCGGAACTTGGGTCAGGGCGTTGTCTTCCTTGATGGGATAGTCTTTAAACACCCGATAATTCTGGGGATTTCTCTCGTCATTGTCCATGCCCGATAGGGGCAGGTCTAGGGATACCCGCAGAACTGGCCCCTCACTCCCGTTGAGCGTACTGAACTGGAGCTTCCGCAGTAACTCTTCGGGGGTAAAGTAGTCCAGGAGGATCGGGTTGAGGGGCAGGAGAGGGGTGATTTCCTGTCCTTTGAACACGATCGACGGAGTGTTATCCGGCAAAAACCCCCCTGGTAGGGCATCTTCCACATCGATAAAGTGAAATTCCGGGGTAAATAGATCCTTGGACTCGATCCACCGGATATCTTTCCAGAGGATTTTCCCAGTCTGTAAATCCTTGAGGATAGATGGAGAGGCGAGGGTTTGATCCTGATAGATCCAGATATCTTGGGGCGATCGATCCCACGAGCGAGCGATTTCTGGATCGATAATCAGGAGAGGGGGAACGAGGCCGCGCTTATTCTCGCTGGCCACGACCCGCACGCAGGATTCTTTCGGTTCGGCTTTGACGGGACGATTGAGGGCGTTTAAAAGGCCTCGATTGAGAGGAACGCCAAAAAATTGGGGATTATTACTTAAACTCAGCCGTTGTTCCGGTTGCCCTCCCAAGCTATTCTGAAATTCCGCTAACAGACCCCGCATGGTATTCTGGGCGATCGCGTCCCCAGTATAGCGATTTAACTCGTTATTGAGGTTCTCCAGCCAACGCCACAGCAATGCTTTTTCACTGGCATTGAGATAACCTTGCGGCGCTTCCAAACAACGGGTCTGCCGATTCCACCAGGGCAGATTTTCCCACTTGCCGGCTTCGGAGGGAACGACGATCGTACTGGGGGAAGACATTCCCACCGATTTCCCATCCCATAAAAAGACGTAGACATCTTCCCACGGGTTTTTTGCCTCTAGAAGATAAAGGGCTTTACTGGGGGGATTGGGGCGCAGTTCGTAGAGGGCACGGGCGAAGGGATCTTGATGGCGGAGTTGGCCCAGTTCTAGCAGTTGTGCCGAGAGGGGAAAACGCCGCATTTCCGCAAGGGCCAAGGCCGCTAACATTCCTTGCCACTGGTCGATCATCTGCCGATGGATGGGATAGGCCTTGTTGTGAAGAGCCATTTGCATCGACAGGGGACGGGCCCAGATGGTGGGGACGGAACTGACACTTTTTACCTGGCCGGGGGATTTGTAATCGAGACTGGAGGCCACATCGCCAAAGGTTTTAAAGTCTTGCGCGTCCCATTTTCCCGCTTGATCGGAGGGACGGACATCGCTATCGGATTTTAATTTCGGCAGTAATAAAAACATAGACTAAAGGCTATTGCTTACAAAAGGTGTATAGGGCTTTGGCTAATGCGGCGATCCCAGGCTCCGCGGAGTTGTCCGGTTTATAGCTCTGTAGGCTTTGCATCAGAGAGGTGATCGTGTCTCTCGATTTGGTTTTATTATCGAGAGGGCGATCGAGTACCAGTTCTGCTAACTGTTCTCGTCGGAGGGACTTTTCTGGATCACCCATCGCTTGGGTGTTAAAGAGTTGGATCTGTTCTCCCTCGATCTGGTGCAGGCGGTACAACCAAGTCAGATAATCCCGACACCAGGCGCTAATCGTCTTCAGTGCTTCCTGTTGTTGGGGATCACCTAACCGCGTCATCCCGTCTGCCGAGCCTCTATGGGGAAAGAAAGGGCGCGACCAGGGTGTAAGTACCAGGCGATCATCTTTTCTTTTGAGGATGCCGTTGAGTTCGGGTTCAAACTCGGACAGCCAACTGTAGGCGAATCGAGTCCCGTTGACGAGCGCGGGTTGGATTTCCGCTCGATCCGGCAGATCGTCCCAAATCAGCCGACCGATTTGCTCCCGGCCTATTAAAACGACTTTTTCCCCTATTTCGGCGGTATGGAGGAAAAAATACCGCGCGGCGAGGGCGCTATAGAGTTCTAGGAAGTGGGGATCATTGCGCTGGCTATTTTTGCCGACGCTAAATTCCACTTTCGAGAAGTTTTCATTTCCCAGCAGAAAAACCGTATCGAAGGTCTCTGGCGCTTGGGTCACATAATAGCGTAGGGCGGCTTCGGTGTTCAGTAAAAATTGTTCGGAACGAGCGAAAATCCCGTCCGGATCTTCTCCTGGCGGCGGGGTGAACCCGAAATAGGGCAACAGGAACAGACAACCGATCTTGACTCGATCTTTGACCCCGATATTTTTCAGTTTATTGGCCAGTAAACGGGCGATCGTCGGTAGTCCAGAGGCTCCAGTTCCCCCAAACATCGACCCGCAGAGAAACACTTTCGGGGCTTTTCCTGCGCCTGTGTCTGCTTGTATTTGTTTGATCAGCGCTCCCCAGGGTTCTTGATCCAATCGTTCGAGATCCACTTGGCTCATCACCGCCGAACCGATCGCCGGACGACCGCGGAAACCCACGTCTAGCGAGACTTCCTGTTCGTCTTTCGTGTAGAGAACATCGAATAGATTACCGAGAGCGGGTTGATTTTGTTTGAGCGTGTTGTAGTTGAAAAAGGCTTTCAATTCTTTACTGGAATTAAACCCGCCAAAGGGCGACCAGAGATCGAAGGATTCGATCTTAGTTTTCATCCAGGGATGGAGTTGGCTATTATCTTGGTTCTCTTTGCCGACGATCAACTCCTGACATCGCTTGTAGATACTGAGCGCGTTTCTCGATCGCTCTAGATTCCCGTTGGTTTCGTCCGCGTCGATAAAGAGAACTTTTAACGGTTGTTCGGTAAACAGTCCCACCGAGGCGAGTTTCGTGATTGCCTCGATACATTTCGCCCCCGTTCCCCCGATGCCGATCACATACATGGCCATACTGAATTGCCTCCTTTTTTTTCTTAAAATCGATCGATGATATCCCGCAGTTGATGGGATAGGGGTGGTGTGTAGATCAACAGGCCCGGGGTGCTACTGGCAGTCGGTAGCCAAAACAGGATGAGGATATCCAATACAAAAAAGAGGGCGAGGAGTAAACGCAGTTCTTCGATCGGATTGAAAAACCCGATGGCGAGACCGATACTCAGAATAGGAACGATTCCGAGAAGCCACCACCACAAGCTCCAAGCTCTGAGTTCATCCGGTCGTCTAGCGGCCGATTTCGCCGTCATCACGCACCAGAGAATTGTGCAAGCGATCGACAATCCGAAAACCACCCCCGCCGCCACCATATACGCCCCACTCGCCCAACTCGCTAGGGCCGCTCCCGGATCTTGAACGCTGGGCGACCAAATCGCTCCCGTTCTAAAGATAAAGGGTTGAATCAAGAACATAAGGATCGCCCCCACAACGATAATAGCGATCACACGAATTATTTCACCAGTTTTCATAGTTATCTCTATCTAATGGGATTATTTCCGTACATATTTACTACAGGTTTTAGCCACTTCTGACTCTGAGCGGCTAGGATTAGAATGGTAGTCAACGAGCCAGTCACAACCACTTTTTAATAATTCGTGTAAGGGTTGGACTGAAAATACTTCAATTTTACCCTTATCCCCCTCGACGACAACAGATCTTCCATCGGGACTGAAACTAAATTTATTAACCTTAACAAAATCGCTGGTAAATTCAGCGATTTTTTGCCGCTTAGAATAATCCCATATCTTAATAACTCGATCATCACCCACCGTAGCTAAGTACGAGCGAGCCGAACTCAGCCAGCTTGATGGATTCTCGTTAAATTGACCAAAGCCGATATCTATAATACCTTTTTCGTATCCAGTATTGAGCGGCTCAATGCTTCGACCAGATCGATCAAATAAGTAAATCTTACTCTTTTCGGTTGCCGCTATGGCGATATCCCCGTTCTCATTGATATCCAAACCGCTAACACCTCCCGAGTAGTCATTGTCATGCGCTTCCAATGGCACTTCTTTCGGATCATTCAAATCAGATATATTCCAGAGCTTTACACCTTTTACACCTTCAGTTCCTACAGAAACAAACTGTTGACCATTTGGACTGAAGCTCATGAACTTTACTTCTCCCCCATTAGGATCAGGCAGTGGGCTTTCAGGGGTCTTTTTTCCATAATCCCAAAGATAGACCGCACCTTGTTTATCACCTGTAGCAATAATCTTTTTAGAAGGATGAATGGCAATACTTGTAATATTATCCTGTCTAGTAGGTATCGAGTTGGGATTTTGTACTACTCCTTCTAAATTCAAGAAATCAATAACTCCATCTTTATTGACAGAAACAATTTGCCGATCGCTTTCTGGTGTAAAACCAATTGCGATAGATGGGGATACTTTCTCCTCATCTTTGAAGGGAATTTTCCTTCCTCCGATAGACCATAATTGAACGTTGCCCTTTTCGTCTAAAGTAACAATGGATAGTGTCTTAGGATCATTTGAATTATTGTCAGAACGCAAGGTTAAGTTTTTAAGCGATACCCCCCCAGTCGAGAAAGGTGTAGATGTAGATTTTGGAGAAAAATCCCATAGACGAGCTTGATTTTCTTGGGCGACTGTAATTAGTTTATTAGTTTTAAGATTAAAACTGGCGTTTTCAATTTCCTTGTCTTTAGCTTTTTGCTTTGAGGCATAACCTTTTAAAGCAATTTCTTTGAATATTTCTGGTTTTGATTCATTTTTCAAATTAATTCCAAGAAGTTTGAGTAAATCTTTATTTTCATAAACAGCAAATAAGTTGTCTTCAAAAAAATCAACCTTCGTGTATGGATTCTTGTCAGGTTCTTTGTAAATATCCCAATCGTTTAGGTAATTAAGAGAGTTATTTTCTTGCCAGTTCCAAAGCGTAATTTTTCCATTTTTTTCTGCTGTAGCGAGCTTTGTATCCTTTGAATTAAAGCTGATGTCAAAAGGAACTCTTTGTCCGAGTTCTTTTGATATAAGACTTTTTCCTTCTAAAGTTTTTAGCTCTATCGATCCTTTTGTTCCTGCAATCGCAATCGCAATTGTTTGATCTCGTAAACTTAAACTAAATACAGTTCCATTAGTATCGAAATCTTGTTCTTTATTGCCTGTTTCCAAGTTCCATAGGCACACTTTATCACCACCACCAGTAACTAGGTACTTACCATCTTCAGAGAAACTAAGACTACGGATGCCCTGAGTATCTCGATGACATTTTTTAGTTAGGTCGGAAATCAATGTCAAGTCAGGAATTTGCAAGATTTTTACAGATCCGTTTTCTCCACCAACTGCTAGTTGTTTTCCATCAGGATTAAATTCTAGACTTATAATTTCTTTTGAATTATTATAGTCTCCTCTAAATTTTCCCGATAATTCCCAGAGTCGAATTTTATTATCCTCTCCACCAGTAGCAATTAAATCACCCCCTGGACTAAAACTGACCGCTTTCATTAGGTCTTGAATATTCGGATCGGGGGTAATTCGGTTTTTTTCATGAATTTGAGTAACGATAGTTTGTAGGGCTAATAGAGGAGAGGATGGCAGATTTTCTCTAAGTAGGGGTATCTTATTAAATCGGCTATTATAAATTTGATCCCCTGATGTTATTGCCTTTTCTAAGGCTTCTATTTCTTGATTTTCAAAATTCTTTAAAGCTTCCATTCCTGCATTTTGCATTTTTCCTATATCGATGTAGGAATATAAAACGATTATTCCTAAGACTACTGCAAGAAACAAGAACAAGAGTGATCTGTTTCGACCTCCAGAAAACAAGCATGATCTGTTTCGACTATTGCAAGAATTTCTAATTGTATATACCCAATTTTCGATTTTTCTACGCCGACTTTCTGGTATTTCATTTGTTATTTTAGGTAGGAAGTTGGATAAAATATTGCTGATTTTTGACCAGAGGGGGTTGGGGTATAAAATATCCAAAAATAATAGCACCCCTATTACAATTTCTGTAAAACATTCTACGAGTTTGCTCAATGATGCTGGCGAGTTCGAGGTTTTAGCTTGGGGGGTCGGGGGTTCAGTCGAATTTTGGGATTCATTCTGATTCGGTGTTTCAGTCGAATTTTGGGATTCAGTTGGATTCGGTGTTTCAGTCGGATTCGGTGTTTCAGGCAGATTTGGGGCAGAGGCGATAAAGTCTTGAAGAAAGATTTCGTAGATTCGATTGTGAATCTTTATCTCATTATTTTCTCTGACCAATAGACCTAAATTAATTAGTTCTTGTTGTTCTGGAGTCCGACGATAAGTGTCTCTGCCTCCTCTTTGTAAAATTTCCTGACAGATATTGACGTACTGACCGTTTCTATTTAGCATCTCACGAATATTGCTCAGATGCCCCGAAATTTTTTGTCCTCCTAATATACGTTTTGTGGCAATATTTTCAATACAGCTTTGCGCTGTGTCTTCCGAAATACTAGGTAATGTAAAATTATCAGTCTTAAAAAATAATTTTAAAAATTCATGAGTCAGTAGTGGTTGTCCATGCGTCCAATCCAGTATTTTTTGGAGTGCTGTTTCCAAATTTTTCAGTTTCTTAACTTTGTCTGAATAATGTGCCAATCCCTGCCCTTGTCTTAAGTCCTCAAGTGTAAAATCGCCGATACTTATCTGGGTGGATGGGTTGAAAATAAGTTCATATTGGCGATTATCATTTAAGGTGAGAGACTTCTTCTCGCCAAAGAATGCAAAGGTGATTTTCTGAAAGTTCCGATAGTTTTGGTTTTTAGCACGTTTGGGATCACGTTGCTCGTAGCAATGGAGTAGTGTTTGTAAAAAGTGCTGGGAAAATGTGGGAAAATAAGATCTTTCATTCAAAAGAAACTCTAGTTCATCGATAAAAATAACAATTTTGTCATCTTGAACTTTTTCTAATAAAATGTTTTCGATAAAATATATTAAAAGCTCCGCACCAGGTTGCAAAGAAGAATGTCTAAAGGCTTGATAATCTGTATCTTGCAATAAATCACCATTCTGGGTCGTGAACTGTGTCGCTAGATCGTGAATGAATTCCCAATATAACTCTGTAGAAATGCTAGTTCTAGGGTTATCTTGCTGATTTCTGGACATCCGAAGACTTACGCACTTAACTCCATCATTTTTAAGACGCGAGCGCGTTCTTTCTAGTAAAAAACTTTTTCCAGTTTTTGGAGGACTTAAAACAAGACAATCATCTCCATGCGATAACCTATCATAGAGATCTCGATCTGCTGGCCGCTCTATATACATATCCGTTATCTTTCCCCTTCAACCAATCTATCTCGAAATTAACTGCACACCTATACTTGACATATTATAGTGCTATTATTACAACACGGGGGATTGTAAAAAAAGTTAACTCCTTCTCATCCTGCCAATTTCGTCGAATCCGTCCTAGTATAGGAGAGAAGGTAGCAGTAGTTCACGAGGAGATCGAATGGTGCGCGCTCGATGGTTAGTAATAACAATAGTCACTTGTTTAGGAATTGTATCTTGCAATACAGCAGAAAAGCCTTTTTCGTGCGTACCTACCCCGATCGAACAGACGGATACTCGCTCAACCCCTCTAGGCATCTCGATTCAAGTGGATGGATCTAGCTCAATGTTGGGCTACGTTAGCGATGCTGGTAGCCTCTATGTGCAAACCCTAAAACTGCTCGACGAAACCCTATCTTTAGTCAGTAAAACTCCTGTTCAATACTATCGTTCGGGAAATGCGCTCACCCGTAGTGATTTTAGAAAAGCCCAACTTCCCACCTTTTATAATGGTACAGATTTTCCCGATGTTTCCGCTCCTATTCAAAATCTAATTGTCGAACCAGGGACAAAAAATTCCCTACAGGTTATCGTTACTGATCTCGATCAAGCATCGGGAGATGTAACACTTCTCACGAGAAAAATTCAAGAAACTTATTTAAACTCAAAGCATCCTGAATACGCCGTAGCGATTTGGGCGATTCAAAGCGAATTTGAAGGAACCGTCTATGTGCAAGAGCAAAACAGGATCAAAAAATTTCCCTTTCCCAACGAGAAATCTAGCAATAAATTTCGTCCATTTTATGTAGTTTTTATCGGTCGTCACAACGACATAACTCAATATTTTGCCAGCTTAAAAGAACGCCAAGAGAACATTTTAGCCAATAGCAAAATTGCTATTTTTTCACCCAATCATCTTGTAAAGGAACCATTTTTGTTAGATCGAGAAATTGAAGAAAAACCCGCCGAAGAAAAAGCAGTTTTAGGAGAATGGAATCTATCCTTAAATGGCTTTAGAGTTCAAGCTAAAGACCAGAATAATCAACTCTGGAAAATACCGCAAACTTCTACAGATGCGATTGAGATTTCCGATAGTGTTTCCCTTGATACGAGCGAGCATACGGTGGCGATCGATGTCCGTTCGATCGAACCCTTACAAAGCATCGAGGTTCCCAATAAATTCTCGAACACATTTCAAAACTCAAAAGAAGTTTTAAAAGATGATTCCAATTTACAAAAAGCGATCAAGATATCCAAATGGAATCTCGATTCCCCAGCTGGACAAGCTCCCCGAAAGCTAAATTTTGTCACCACGATCCACCCCGATAAGTTTCCCGAACCAGGAATTTACCTCTTCACGATCGATCTCGTCGCCAAGAATCTACAGGAACAACCTTGGTGGGAAGAGTGGAACTGGCAAATCGGCCGGGATAATCAACAAGATGGCTCGAAAACGAATAATTTACTCCCTTTTCTTCGAGGCCTAAAAACGATCACGGCCAACCTCATGGCCGAAAATCCCCCGAAAATCGGCCGATTCTGTTACGCAATCGAGAAAAATTAGGGTTTCATCACCAGGCCCTAGTAGTCGGTAAAGTTGAAATTGACGGATACAAGTGGGTTAATTTGCTTATTTTACTCCTCCCATTATCCATAATTATTGCTTTGACAGACCTCTAGGACCATAGAAGATGCTGTCCGTAAACGCAAAATGACCAGACCAAAACCCATCAAAGCGATCGAGGCACGCATCCAAGACAGATAGGTGCGTTCGTTGGCCGAATGATCTCGCCAGTAATCGGGGTTAAATTTCTGCTTTGTCTTTTGGGATTTAAACAGCATAAAGGAGTTCCTCGCAGTGAAGTTCAATAAAATCAAGTATTCTTTCTTCTGGTTTTAATAAATTGTTTTTATCATCTAGTTTTTCGCTTATCTTTAACCAATTCAAGGGACTTAAGCAGATTATCATCCATAAATAGCGGAAGTTTACCGTCCCATCTTTCGATCGCTTTGTTCTGTAAAACTTCTGGACTTAAGGAGTCTTGGAGAATGCGATGAGCTTCCGCCTCTCCTTTAGCCAGATTGATTTTTACTTCCGATTCTTTCAATGCTTTCAGTACCATAAAACCGGCTTTTTTGGCTTCCTGTTCGGCAATTTGTTTGGCTTCCACCGCATCGGTAAAGCGATCGGAAAAGTTGACATGAACCAAAGAAATATCATCGACACCGATATGATAATTTTTCAGTCTTTCGCTCAAACGAATATCTACTTCCCCTTTCACCTCCTCCCGTTTAGTAATTAATTCTTCGGCGGTATATTTAGCCATAACTGCCTTAAGAATTTCCTCCACTGCTGGATCGATCACTCGTTCGATGACAGCCGCTTCATCGCCAATTTGTTGAAAAATAGTATTAACTTCTGATGCTAAAATATGCCAATTCAGAGCCACATCTGTAAATACTTCCTGTAGGTCTTTGGAGGAAGCTTCGGCCGCTATCTGTTGTTTTTGAATTCTCACACTTAGTTTTTTCACCGTGTTAACAACGGGAATAATCCCGTGAATACCCTCATTAAGTATTTTATCCTGTACTTGACCAAAGACCATTAAAACTCCTCTTTCTCCCGCATTGACAATCACGAAAGGATTAAAAATAATCGCCAAAATTAATAACAAAAAAAAGAGATTGCTTGGTCTAGCAAAAAGGCGAATTTTGAGCATTTTAATTGATAATAGAGATAGTTTATGGGATGGGATTACAAATCAATAAAATGGCTGATTTTATCTATTTTAATAATTTTAGCAACTAGAAATAAAGGTAAACTTTGTTCTGCATTATTTAGATAAATTCAGATTTAATCTCGTTATTTTTTCATTTTAGTTGATAAAATATCGGGAAATACTTGTCTATTTATAGTTATCATATTCGCCGCTTAAATGTTTTAGTAATCATGAATTAAAACGAGCATCTCGTTAGTTGTTGACCCAAAAAGCATTTATTTATTCAAGAAAGCAATCGGGGTTATCCAGAAGCAATTATAACAAAATTTCCCTTGTCTTAAATGGTACATTCTCATTTCACCAGTCTAGCTGTTACTTTCCTTTGTAGCAATTACCTTAACACAATCTAATTTCCACATAAAAGATATTTTGTATAAAGGATATCTGGATAAATTGACTCACAAAAATGGCTATGGTAGAACCCTAAATACAGTAAACGGATAAGCCTACTGTACCTAATTCCATCCCCTAACGAGGTCATTTATCGATGAGTCATCTTTTCATGCGGTCGCAGCACCTCGCCGCTCTTTTCAAAATCGCCGCCACGACGACCGGAGTGGCCTTAGCTCTAACGACCGGAACACCCGCGCGCGCGGTGGGTTTTCTCCCCTTTTCCTTTCAAACCAACGTTACCGCGAGTCCGGATCTAACCGGAAATCCTAATCTTCTCAACGATCCCACTAAAGATGTCCGTCTCGATTCGGTGGTTTTCAACGGTTTAACGGTCAGTCAGTTTGATCTGGTCAATGCGGGTCGGGTTATCCGCAACGATACCGCCGACGTTACCGTAGGGGGAATCACATATACTAACGGAATTCTCCATGCGGGTTACGGACCGAACACGACCAGCGATCCCCTGGTCGGGGAGGGTCCAGCGAAACCGAACCCCACCGACGCGGATATCGCCGCCAGTTTGGGCAATTTAAATCTGAATAGTCTCCTCGTAACCCGTGAGAACGCCGATACTGCGATTATCGAGGTTTCTTTCGCCCGACCGGTGAATACGTTCTTTTTCTGGGAACGGGGGGGAACGCCTGGGGGAACCGTTGCGGGGGATAGCGATTTACTGGTGGAAGCGCTCGCGGAAGATGGAACGACGGTCTTAGCCAGTTATAAAATTTTACGCGCGAACTACACGAAAGCGGACTATAACATCAGCACGATCGTTCCTCCCGTCCTCAACAACGGCCCGTTCAATATTGGTTCGATCGGGATTCGGCTCGACGGTATCCGCGCGCGAACTCTGCGCTTAACTAGCGAGCGCAATAACGATCTCCAACGTTTGAACGGAGTCGGCGATAACGGGCCAGATTTCAAAGTAATCGCCGCCGATGTCAAGGTTCCCGAACCGAGTATCGTGTTCGCAACTCTACTCGCAGCAAGTCTTGGAATCTTTGTGAAACGAGAGAAGGCCTGATCGTTCTACTCGAAGTAGGATAGGAAGTGAATGCTTTTAATGCTGTTTAAATGCCATCAACCAGCGAACTGTCATTCATGAAAAAATAGCGATAAATGGGTTAAAACCCTCTATTTATCCAGTATTAAGGAGATAATCACCCTTTTTCCTCGAGCGCACAGATCGAGGAATTTATCCTTTATTTTCGTCCCTGAGCGCCCATGTCTGACCGTTATCGTTTCGAGACGCTACAAGTACACGCCGGCCAGGAACCTGCCCCCGGAACCAACGCCCGCGCCGTTCCCATCTATCAAACCACTTCCTACGTTTTCAACGATGCCGACCACGGGGCGCGACTGTTTGCCCTGGAAGAGTTCGGCAACATCTACACCAGGATCATGAACCCGACCACCGATGTCTTTGAGAAGCGGATCGCCGCTTTAGAAGGAGGCGCGGCGGCCCTGGCCACCTCTAGCGGTCAGGCAGCCCAATTTCTAGCGATCGCTAATATTGCCGGTGCGGGGGATAATATCGTTTCCACTAGCTACCTCTACGGCGGAACCTATAATCAGTTCAAAGTCTCCTTACCACGTTTAGGAATAAATGTCAAGTTCGTCGATGGCGATGAGGCCGAGGCTTTTCGAGCGGCGATCGATGATCGCACCAAAGCCTTATACGTCGAGACGATCGGCAATCCCCGATTTAATATTCCCGATTTTGCCGCCCTGGCCCATATCGCCCACGAGAACGGCATTCCCCTGATCGTCGATAATACCTTCGGTTGCGGCGGCTATCTCTGTCGCCCGATCGAACAGGGGGCCGATATCGTGGTGCAATCGGCCACCAAATGGATCGGCGGTCACGGCACTTCCATCGGCGGAGTAATCGTCGATTCGGGGAAATTCGACTGGGGAAACGGCAAATTTCCCCAGTTTACCGAACCCGCGCCGGGTTATCACGGGTTGAATTTCTATGAGGTATTCGGACCGTCCGGCCCTTTGGGCAATATCGCCTTTATTATCCGGGCGCGGGTGGAGGGATTGCGGGACTTCGGACCCGCCTTGAGTCCGTTTAACGCATTTTTACTGCTACAGGGATTGGAAACCCTCTCCCTACGGGTCGATCGTCATGTATCCAACGCCTTGGCCCTGGCGAACTGGCTCAAAGAACAGCCGCAGGTGCAATGGGTGGACTATCCCGGATTACCGGAACATCCTTACCACGAACGGGCGAAGAAGTACCTAAAACACGGCTTCGGCGGGGTTTTAGCCTTCGGGATTCGGGGCGGTTTCGAGGCCGGGCGGAATTTTATCAACCGGGTGAAACTAGCTAGTCATCTCGCCAACGTGGGGGACGCAAAAACCCTGGTTATCCATCCCGCCTCGACGACTCACCAGCAGTTAAACGAAGAAGAACAGCGATCGGCGGGAGTGAAGCCCGAATTAATCCGCGTTTCCGTGGGTTTGGAACATATTGACGATATTATCGAGGATTTCCAGCAAACTTTCCAGAGTTTATAACCAATCACCCCGCCCATGGATCGCCTAGACTTGATCTCCCCGGAAACCCGTTTCTATTCCCCACCGCATCCTTTTGTTCTCGAATCGGGGGCGGTTCTCGAAAGGGTGCGGATCGCCTATCGAACCTGGGGAATTTTGAATAACAAGCGGGATAACGGGGTTATTGTCTGTCACGCCTTCACGGGATGGGCCGACGTGGAAGCTTGGTGGGAACCTTTGTTAGGAACCGGACGCGTTCTCGATCCCACCCGGGATTTTATTGTCTGTAGCAATATTCTCGGCAGTTGCTACGGGACGACCGGCCCCACTTCGATCGATCCCCGTACCGGTAAACCCTACGGTCCGACTTTCCCGGAGATTACCGTCCGGGATCTGGTTCACCTACAACGGCTGTTGGTGGACGCATTGGGGATCGAGTCTTTGCGATTGGTGATCGGGGGTTCTTTGGGAGGAATGCAGGTTTTGGAGTGGGCGCTACTGTACCCGGAGAAGACGCGCTCGATCGCTGTCATCGCCGCTTCGGGACGACATTCGGCCTGGTGTATCGCGCTGGGAGAGGCCCAAAGGGGAGCGATCTACGCCGATCCCCATTGGCAAGGGGGAAATTATGCGCTCGATCGCCCTCCGGCCCGGGGTTTATCGGCAGCCCGGATGATGGCGATGACTACCTACCGATCGCACGCCAGTTTCGAGTCCCGTTTCGGCCGCGAGTACGGGGAGGGGGGAGAGTTTACGATCGCCCGCTATTTGGAATATCAGGGGAAAAAGTTAGTCGAACGTTTTGATGCCAATGCTTATATCACCTTAAGTAGGGCGATGGATCGTCATGATGTCACCCGGACGGGAAAAAGTTACGAATCGGTGTTACAGTCGATTCAACAACCGACGGCGATCGTGGCGATCAATTCGGATCTTCTTTATCCTCCCGTAGAACAAGAGGAATTGGCGAAATATATCCCCAATTCTGAATTATTTTGGTTGCGATCGCCGCACGGTCACGACGCATTTTTAATGGATGGTGATATGGATGCGTTGAATGATCTTCTCGTCACTTTCCGTTTAGAAAGGGGAACTCTTGACGGTTGCGGGTTGGGGATGGTGGGGTAGAAGGCGATCGGCGTTGCTGCGCTGGAGGCGATCGGGATGTTTGAGAGGAAATCTTGTTAAAATTAGAGAAAGGAAGTTTGCTTTAATCGTTCGTATTAACTCCCCGAACTCGTTCAATGGAATTTAAAAGTATCAAAGAGCTTCGTGAATATCTCCGTCGTTATAACTCTAGCTCGTTTGTAGAAGTTGGTACAAGTGTATGTTGGCAAGAATGGCAAAATGGGGGACCTCGAATATCGCGTCTAGGACAGGGAATAAAAAATTCCAGACGAAATTATGCTTTACGCTTGATCTTGCTTGGGAGTGCAGGAAATCCTTACCGTAATCAAGCGATTACTTTTCAAGAATTTGAAAGTCTCATTGATGTCTTGTTCAATTTTGCTAATCATACCATTTCAGATAAAACCCTCCTAGATACGGAAGCAGAATATATCTTTAATTATTTACATACTTGGGAGCAAGAGAATTACAAAACTGTTCGTAACTGGAAATTGCTTCTAAGTGATATTTTCACCAAAGAACTAATACGCAAAAATGGAGGCCATCTTTTCTTACAGCGTCAGGCACTTTGTCAAAATTCTGGATTTTGGACCCCCCTTGCTCTTGTATAACTTGCTCGTGTACAACGAACTATGAAGGTTTTTGAAATTCTAAATTCTATAGACTTAAATACTATAAATTTTTTTGAATCCTCCACTAAATTAAATCATGAATTTTATTTTGTTCAGTTTATGTCTAGCATCGGATGTTTTTTGAAAACGAGATTTCGAGGTGTACTAGATTTTAAAAAAAGTATAGATTTTGATGACGAACTGAAATCTAAAGGTTATACCGAAGAAAATCTAAGGATTTTTGTTCGTTTAAATAGTCGAGTTTTTAGTTCGAGTGATCGTGACTCATTCCGTAATATAGTTACAGAAAGGTTAAATAATACAAGTGAAGTATATCATCCTTTCTTTTATAATTCTTTTCTCGATTATCCTTTTATTGATCTGGGTCAAGATAAATATTGTTTGCCAGACGCGTGTTCATTAATGGAATCTTCTTGGAATATAACATGCAAGCATCTTCCATCTAATAAGATTTTGGATCAAGCTTTTGAACAATATCTCGCTAACGTTTTATTACCTATAATCGCACCTAACTGTTTTGAAAAGATTAGAGAGGTTGAAAATCCACAAAGCTCTCACGACAAAAGGGCTGATTTTCTAATTACTCTACCTAATGTTTATATTATTATTGAATGCAAAAATTCTTTAATGTCTTCCGATACAAGCGTATATTTTAATCCCAAAGGATTGGCGAGTTTGTGGGGAAGAATTCATGGTGCTACAGAACAAATATCATCAACTATTAAAGCTCTTAAACTCAAAGATAAACCTGTGATCCCACTAATTCTTACATTTTATGATGCACTACTAGCATCTAATGTCTTTGAATCGATAGTTAAATCTACAGATTATTGCGATCATTTGAATCTTTCTATGCCTCCTATTGTTCGATCTTTACATGAGTTCGAGTATTGGATATATGATAGAAGCCTACAAAATTTGGCAGAATCAATGTTACCTAAACAAAGTAATTCTTCAATTAACCCTGATAATCAAGGACATAATTATAGACATTTAAAGGACATAATTATAGACATTTAAAGGACTTTTATTAATAGGCTTTTATGCTTTGAATTTATATTTTCTGTTGTTTATTGCGACGATTTTTGGTCACGAGATCGGGAAAATGACTTAAATCCTCGATCGAATGCGGTGCGGGATAAATTTCTCCCGGTTCGGCCGTCACCCGATCGAGATAAATTTGAAAGGCCCTCTCGTCCTCTCTATGTTCGAGAATATAACTCCGTAGTTCCTCGCGACTCATCGATTCAAACTCGCGTTTTATCATACATACCTCCAATCGCCATTTTTAAAAATAATAATTTCTTGCTCTTCCCCAGCGAGAAAAAAGATATTTCCCGTTCTTTCGTCAATCGGAACAATATTAACGGGCAAATATATCTTCGTTGCCCAATAACTTAAAATAAAACAGGTTAGCTGTTGCGCGGCAGTAGGAATGGGCTTGTACTCCTCCGGTGTTTCGTTATCCAGTGTAGCGCAGGACTGACGGGGCGATCAATCGCTTGCCCGTTTATATCTGATAATCCATGACGAAAACCACCTTACCACCCCGTGCGTTGGCACTTAAGGCCGCGGTCATCTTCTTGGGGTAGGGTAGATTGAGATTATTCATCAACTCCACAAAATCCTGACGATTGCGGCCGGCAAAACGGGGATTCCAGCGCTTTTCCTCACCGATCGAGGAGACCGTTCTTCCCAGATAATCGTGACAGGGATAAACAAGCGTATCGTCCGGGAGAGTGAATAACTTCTCCGTCACCGTCCTGTATAGTACTTCCGGCGAACCGTTCTGAAAATCGGTACGACCGCAACCGCGAATTAAGAGTGCATCCCCCGTTAATAGGCGTTTTTCATCGATGAGATAGGCCATATGACTATCGGTGTGGCCCGGAGTGGCGATCGCTTTTAGCTGCTGACCTGCCACGGTCCAGAGGTCGCCATCGCGCACATAACCATCGATATCGCTCACTTCCGGGTTTTCGGGAACGAGGATTGAACAGTTGGTTAACTCCCGTAAGCGGTGCGCTCCGGTGATATGGTCGGCGTGGACATGGGTTTCCATCGTGTAGCGTAGAGTTAACCCCAACTGCCAAAGAATTTGCCGATCGCGATCTACCTGTTCCAGGACCGGATCGATTAAAATTGCCTCCCCCGTAACCGAATCAGCGATCAGATAGGTGTAGGTACTCGATTCCCTATCAAAAAGCTGACGAAAAATCGGCACTGCCGGCCGGAATGCGATCGAGTAGGCTGCGGGGAGAGAAATTCTCTCTTTCAGCGATGGCAACAAATCCCGGGCCAGTTCGGCCGCCTGTAAACGCAGTTCGGGGATGGCGGTGGTTTCCCAGAGATCGCCTTTGCGGGGATTTCCCAAAGTGTAGAGCGTTGGTGATGCCGTACCGTCTGCGCCGAGAATTGCCCCGTTGTCGGCGGTTTCGATGCCACAATTCAAAGGATGGGGACGGATTAACCCCCGTTGGCGAAGATGAACGACGAGGGGATCGGTTATGGTCCTGTAATCGTTACTCGCGCCGGTACAGTTAATGATTCGATCGATCGTTAGGTTTAAGAGGTTTCCCGTTCCCCGTTGACGGATAGTAACCTCTACACAGCCGTTTTTAACCTCAGCAGTTTCAATTCTTCCCCCATGATAGGTTAATTGTCCCGATTCTACAGCCTCATCGAGGATACCGGCGATCTCGTCGGCGAGGCGATGGCGAAGAACCTCCCAATAGGCTTTCAGGTGGCGTAGAAATCTGGCGCGTTCCCCTATCGGCAGACAATGCCATAGACCTTGAGATATCGGGCGTAAGGCGTTTAAAACGGCCCGCCAGTCGTGACCTTGACTCTCGGCGGTTTTTACCTCCGCGCGAATCCGCCCTAGGAGTCCCCGGGTGGTCTGGGGCGCGGTTTCGAGGGTGAGGAACGGGGGATAGGGATCGGTGGGTCGGTGCGATCGAGGGATCAGGCCATGACGGGAAACCGCGTGGATTTTGCCCGTGAATCCCCTTTGTGCCAGGGAAACCACCATATCCACCATCGTTAACCCCGTCCCGACGAGCAGAATCGTCCCGTCGGGTTTTAGCTCGGCGAGTGTGTCCGTCTGCCAAGCGTCGCGGAGATAGGGGGAATTGAGGGACGCGAGGGGTTGGGGAACCGTTGCGGGAAAATTGCCCAGCGCCAGAACTACTTTAGCGGCGCTGATTTTCTTGCCTCCTTTGAGGGTAATCGTTGCCTTTTCCCCGTCGAGTGTCAGATCGATCGCCGCATCGGTAAATGTTTCCAGACGGTGATCGGCAATGGCGTTGTCCCGCGCTTCTTCTAGGATCGAGCGGATGTATTTGCCGTACACTAGACGCGGGACGAAGCTGGCCGGATCGATCGATCGATAGCCGTTATCCGCTAACCAGTGGAGGAAATGTTCGGGATCGTCCTCGAAGGCGCTCATTTTGCCCGCAGGAATATTGAGCAGGTGGCCGCTGTCTCGCGTTCCGTAGGCGATCCCCGTACCGAGGGGTTTTCGGCGCTCGATCAGGGCGATCGATAATGGAGTCCCCGTGTCGCGCAACAGGTTCGCTGTCACCAGGGAACCACTAAATCCTCCCCCGATAATGGCGATGTCGAAAGTTGCAGAAAATTGATTCCGGTCAATGTAGCTCATAGATAACTATCGGGGAGGAAATTAGGGGTATGGTAAGGGTTAAAGAGTTAGTATTACTTGGTCTAAGTAAGTAGTTATAATTAAATTGAAGATAGATTTTGCCTCTGATCCCCCCTGCCCCCCTTGATAAGGGGGGTGCCGATAGGCGGGGGGATCCCCCCTGCCCCCTTGATAAGGGGGGTGTCTGACAACTTTTAACACCTACCTACTTAGCTGAAAGATAATTTTTAGGCATTCTTGGTTAAGACATTAAAAATAAACGATAGAATTGGCTATCAATTAAGATATAAATACCGAGAGCAATATAGATAAAAGGACTAATTTTATGTCCGTAGTTTGTAACCACTTTAGCTATCCTGGGATGGGTAATCAAAAAATAGGCTAGGGCGCACCAAATCCCCATCATGAGATAAAAAATTATCATGATAATTAAGACGTGCATCGGGGAATTATTGGCAAAAAGAGAGGTATAGATACCAATATTATCACCGCCGTTAGCCACGGTCACGGCGGCAACGTAATAGGTTTGGGAGGGAAAACGAGGAATAAAGGAGCGATTTTTAGAATAATTAACATCTTCTCTTACTTCTTGAATATAATCCTCATTTTCCCTTGACAAAAGTTGTTTAATGCCGATAATTAGAGGGATAAATCCTAATAGACCAATCCATTCTTTAGAAACCAGTAACCCAAATAGTAAACCGAGGGAACTAGCTAGGAGAATCAGGGTAAAACCGAGGTATTGACCAACAATCAGGTGTCGAGGTCGAAAATTAGCATTAAGTCGCGAGAAAAACAACATTAGCACCATCAGATCATCAAGATTTGTGGCTACAAAACTCGTCACGCTAGTAATTAAAAGGGCTACTAACCAATTCATAGATTGAAAAAAGAGATAATCCTTCCCATTCTAAATCTCGTAGTGCCAGATTTCCTCCTCTCGTAAAAGAAGACGATGGACAGGAAGACGTTCCACGGCCCCCTGTTGTTCAAGATGATTAAGCGCCCGGGTAATTGTGACTCTAGTAGTTCCTAATAAGTCAGCGATATCCTGATGAGTTAGACGCACATCAATTAATTGTCCGGTACCGGTTTGTTTACCAAATTGATTGCCTAACCATGACAGTAATTTCACAACCATAACATCAGTACGTTTGTAGCTACGAATAATACTTAGTTCTTGTGCTTGCTGAAGATGAGACAGCAGAATTTCTGCCATTTGATAACTCTCAACTGTGGAAAAGGAAACTGCTTGCACAGGACTAATGCACTCAACTTGATAGGGATTGACTCTCTCTAGGGTTTTGCCAACAAAACTGCCGGGTCCCCACAATCCCAAGACGATCAGGGTTCCATCTTCTAACCAAGTGGAGGTTTTCACGACTCCACTCTCGATTTTCCAGAAATTAGGGTTTCTAAGGGGCAAAATTGCCCGATTATCAAAGTGCCAGCGATGGGGGGTTGGTGGTTGATAGGTAAGCGTCATGATTGGTAATTAATTTTGATTAGGTACTTAGTCAGTCAAAAGCACGAGGCTGTCGGGAAAGGGGCTTTTTAGACAAGTTAAGGTTTTTTGGAGAATTTTGGGGTAAAAACGATAATTACCCCAAAAAAGACCGATTTTATCGCCTTGCAAGCCCTATTTATTTCGGGGTGTTAGTCTTCTCCAGTTCCGTTGTGGCCGAGGAGATCAGTTCTTGCCAAGCTCGATCGCTTTCCTGTAGAGTCTGTTTAACCGCGTCGATGGTCTTTTCCACGCGAGTTTTCAGGAAAGGGGAAGCATTGTCTTTGAGTCGTTCGGTGTCGTCGGCTAAGATATCGATCGTCTCGGAGGTATTAACGAGGCTATTTTCTAGGGTAATAAGGTTGTTTTGCAGGGTTTCACTGAGTTTAGCCCCGGATTTGGTCAATTTTTTCGTCAATTTACTCACTTTTTCCCCTAGATCGTCAATATTGTCCGCTAAGTCCTCTAGGTTGTCCTGTTGAGCTTCGATAATCTTCTTGTCGAGAGAAGGAGCGGCTAGTTGAGCATTTAGGTCATCGATAGCCGATTTTGTGGCTTGAATGGCTTTTTCATAGGCAATTTGGGCATCTTCCAGAATTTTTGGGCTAGAAACCTCATTTTTTTTCTTAACTGGTTCCACCACGGTGCCACCCGTTGCCGTTGCACGGTCGATGACGGCCAACTGTTCGGGGAGTAGTGGCAAGGCGATCGCATTTCCCCTTCCCCCGAGGAGCAAAGTGACAGTTAAGAGGAAAATCAGCAGCCGGAAAACTTGATTTTTGAGGCTTTGAAAGCTCTTATTTCGGTTGATCATAGTTGGATTTTCTCCTGTTCAGAAAAGTGGTTACTCGATCTAAATGTTATCATATAAAATATTTATTTGTTATTTATTTAAAAGAAATTTCATAAATAATTTATCATATTTTTTGACCGATAAATTGCCAGCAAAAACATAAGCTTTTCAAGCCAAAAAATAGTAAAGAAAAGCTTTTACTCTCTCAATATAAATATAAATAAATTTTTATAACTTCTTTCATTAATGAGACGCTGAATTATCCGATGAGTCTATTTCTTGATTGATCCGAGATATTTTCTTACGACCTTTAATATATTTGGCTAAGGGTTGTTTTTTCTTCAGTCGTTTAATGCCACTGAGGGTGGAGAGAGTGAAAAAAGTTCCCACGAGAACCATCTGCCATAAACCGCAACCAGAAGCCGCGCCTAATCCTGCCGCTAACCAGATAGTCGCCGCCGAAGTCAAACCTTTCACTTGTACCTTATTTAGTTCCCGATGAGATTGTTGTAGGATGATTCCCGCCCCTAAAAAACCGACACCAGAAGCGACCCCTTGAATAGTACGACTGAGAGCATTAGAAGACGCATAACCCACATCTCCCTCCGCTTGTAGAGGAATCATCACGAACATGGCAGCTCCGAGACTAACGATGATAAAAGTTCTCAATCCAGCCGGACGACCGCCTCGCTGTCGGTTATAACCAATCAGACAGCCGACGGCCATAGCCATACTGAGCCGAAAAATAATCGTTTGCCAATCTTCCGAGTCAAAAAACATTGTTTAACCCATCAAATGAGATAAAAACTTCGCCTAACCAATCAAGGCCTTTTCCAGATCCCGCTTTAAATCGTTTCTATTCTCGATCCCGATCGATAATCCTAGTAAAGCTGGTGTTATAGGTGGAAGTGGAATAAATGGGAACCGTTACCTCCCCATGGCTAGAGTCTGGTTCTTGCCCCCCATGAATCGCCCTCGTTGCAAATTCCATCAATTTACTGTCCTATTAGTCGATATCTTCGAGGTCTTTAAACAGGGCCGTGCTGAGGTAACGTTCCCCAAAACTAGGCTGAATCATGACGATTAATTTATCTTCGTTTTCGGGTCTTTTGCCCACTTGAATCGCCGCCCATAAAGCCGCCCCGGCCGAGATGCCCGATAGTAGTCCCTCCTGACGAGCTAACCGTCGCGCGTAGGCGAAAGCCTCTGTATCATCGACGACAATCACCTCATCGATCAATTCCGGTCGGAAAATTGCCGGGATAAAACCAGCGCCGATGCCTTGGATTTTGTGCGGCCCGGGTGGTCCTCCCGATAAGACGGGACTATTAGAGGGTTCAACTGCGATCGCTTGAAATTGGGGACGACGGGGTTTAATGGTTTCGGCAATACCGGTAATGGTTCCCCCAGTTCCCACGCCACCGATAACGATATCTACCAGGCCGTCGGTATCGGCCCAGATTTCCTCGGCGGTGGTTTCTCGGTGAATTTTCGGGTTGGCCGGGTTGCGGAACTGTTGCAAACTATAGGCGTTGGGGGTATTTTCGACTATTTCTTCAGCCCTGGCGATCGCTCCTTTCATGCCTTGGCTACCCGGGGTTAATTCTAATTGGGCCCCGTAGGCTTTTAACATTGCCCGTCGTTCTAAACTCATGGTTTCGGGCATAGTCAGCACTAGGCGATAGCCTTTGGCAGCGGCTACCATGGCCAGGGCGATGCCGGTATTGCCGGAAGTGGGTTCCACCAGAATTGTTTTATCGGGGTGAATTAGTCCGGCGGCTTCCGCGTCCTCCACCATACTGACCCCGATGCGATCCTTAACCGAGGCGGCGGGGTTCATACTTTCCAGTTTGACGACGATGCGGGCTTTTACTCCCTCTGCCACTGGGATTCGATTCAGTTGGACTAGGGGAGTCCGTCCTACCAATTGGGTGATGTCTCTTGCGATCGGCATAATCCCACTTGCTTTGTATTTGTTGGCTATTTTTAATTATATATGTATTTAAGATGTTTTACAATACTTTTTAAGTCGGAGTACACTGCAAAATGCTGGTGTTGGCACCTCTGATCACAACGTCGGCGGGGATTATCCCTGTCGATTTTTTTGCCTTGCCACTTTTTTTGTATATCGAAGCACAATCGGCAAAGTTGTCTTGGGAAATTTCTCTTAATTTAGTGAACTATTATTAGTATATAAAAGCACATTTCTTTAAACAACTTAAACGAATTATTAGAGAGATGAAAAGAGCGATACTTTTTCTTGGTATAGGTTTACACATTTAAGAAAGTTTTCTGAGATTTATCCTAAAAAATTATTTTTTTGCTGCTTTTTTAGGAAATAATTTTTAATAAATAAAGGTGTAAATATGGTCTATAAAATAATTCATGGCAAAAACGAAGTATGTCTGGAAGCGCCTATCAAGGCTAAATTCAATTAACAAGAATTGTTCCTCGATATACAAAAAATCTGGACAAGGGAGAGTAAATTTTTTTCAAGGACGATAGTATAGTCCCAAGAAAAAAACTCCTAGATACTTTATCGGAAAAATAAAGAAAAGCCAGAAAATTTACCTCGATATTTTGCCGAAACCAATCATCATTATAGGAGATGAAAACTATGGTGTTAGATGCCTTTGCCAAAGTCGTTTCCCAGGCCGATACCCGGGGGGAATACCTGAGCGAGAATCAAGTCAATGCCCTAATTGCCTTCGTCAAAGATGGTAATAAACGGGTGGATGTGGTCAATCGTCTTTCCAGTAATTCTTCTGCGATCGTTACCGATGCCGCGCGTAGTTTGTTTTCAGAACAGCCCGTTTTAGTTGCCCCCGGTGGCAACGCCTATACCAACCGTCGTGCGGCCGCCTGCTTGCGGGATTTGGAAATTATCCTGCGCTACGTTACCTATGCCACCTTCACCGGCGATGCCAGTATCCTCGATGATCGCGCCTTGAACGGTCTCCGGGAAACCTACGTCGCCCTAGGGGTTCCGGGGGCTTCTGTTGCGGCCGGAATTCTCAAGCTCAAGGACGCTTCCCTTGCCCTAGCGGCCGATCCCAACGGGATCACTCGCGGGGATTGCAGTTCTTTACTAGCAGAAGTCGCTTCTTACTTCGATCGAGCGGCGGCGGCAGTTTCCTGATGCTGTGACTTTCTTCTCTCAATCCGATTAAACTTTTGTAGGAGCAATTCCATCAATGACCAAGACACCTTTAACCGAAGCGGTGGCTACTGCCGATTCCCAAGGACGTTTTCTCAGCAGTGCTGAATTACAAGTGGCGTTCGGTCGTTTCCGTCAGGCCGCCATCACCCTAGAAGGGGTAAAAATCCTCGCCCAAAAAGCCCCCAGTTTAGCCCAAGAAGCAGCCAACGCTGTCTATCAAAAATTTCCCTACACCACCCAACTCCAGGGGCCGAACTATGCCTACGATGAGCGGGGGAAATCCAAGTGCGTTCGTGATATCGGCTACTATATCCGGATTATCACCTATGCCCTCGTGGTAGGCGGTACGGGCCCGATCGATGAATATCTAGTCGCCGGTTTGAGTGAAATTAATAGTGCCTTTGAGCTATCTCCTAGTTGGTATATCGAAGCCTTAAAATACATCAAAACCAATCACGGATTAACTGGGGATGCTGCTGTAGAAGCTAATTCCTACATTGATTATGTGATCAACGCCCTTAGCTAATTCCCGTCAACTTCACGTCAACATAAGCTCAAATCTCCTAAATTCACCTCGGGATGAGCGCCGAGGTTTTTTTGCGTCCGTCTAACTTAGTCGTCGTCGGGAACCTACCCTAACAAAAAAACCATCTTGGGCAAGATGGTTAAACACAACGAGTATAAACCGATAAACTTGACTTCAGACCGCTTTTTCTGGCCCGGTAGCGACGGGCAGATCCGTGGTACTGTACTCTGTCCAAGAACCCTCGTAAATTCGCACCTTGGGATAACCGAGCAGATGTTTGAGAACAACATACTGTAAAGTCGCTTCCCGTCCCGTACTGCAACTGACAATAATATTATCCGAGGGCTTGATGTTGCGTTGGGCAAGAATCTTCCTGATTTCGTCTAAAGATTTCAATTTATGGGGATTTTTCAGAGATTCATCGGGATTATTCGCTTCCGTAAAGGTCGGCCAGGGTATATTTTTCGCCCCCGGAATATGACCATTTCTCAGCCAGATATCCTGTTTCCCCTGAAAAAGTTCTTCCGGTCTAGGATCGATAAAAACCACATCGGGTTTGCCGATCAATTTCTCTACTTCTGCCAAAGTCACCCGAATCGAGGGATTATCACGGACAGTAAAGCTCCCGGGTTGATATTTAGGGAATTCTTTAGTTACCTTTTGTTCAGAACCCTTATAACCCTTAAAACCCCCATCTAAGACGGCCACATCTCGGAAACCCGATCGCTCTAGTAAATAGGCGACCATGGTTGCCCCCAAGACATCGCGACCATCGGAATATACTACCACTCGATCGCCATTAGTGATTCCTGCGGCGGCAAAGAGACTGCCAATTTTATCCTCTTGCCAATATTGAACCGGTAAAAATCCGTTTGGACCACGAAAATTATTGTCGGCTATATTCACCGCTTTCGGTAAATGACCGGTGATATATTCTAAAGGATTAATCCGCACATCGAGAATTTTTAACTTCGGATCGTTGAGATTTTGTGCTACCCACGCCGGCGATACAAAGTCTATCTTAGTCTCAGATTTAGACGTGGCCATCAGGGGCGATGACGGTGCTAAGGTAAAGGTTAAAATGCACAGAAGAACTAAAGTGAGAAAAGCAAGGGGACGGCTTTGAAACCGTCCCAGGGATAGACCCTTCCCTTGGCGCAGTTTTGATTTCATGATTCAGTGTCAGCGACGAATATCAAACGATAATTAATATAGGGCTTTGATTAGCTTTCTCCAAAAATTTAGGTATAACGTGATATTTTTTTGGGGCAGCAAGTCGGTCAACTAATTATTAGTTTCCTCTTGGGTGTTGATCGCCTTGGGTGTCTCTAATAACTGTTGCCACCAGAGATGAACTAGGAGGGACCAAGCGATCGCTAAAAGCCAAGAGGCAAGGATATCGCTAGGAAAGTGAACTCCTAAATAAAGACGGGTCCAAGCAATAACTAAGAGGAAGGGAATCCCCAGTAAAACTACCCCTAAAAACCAGCGCTTTCTCCAAGATAGGATCAGTAAAGAAACCACTAATAGGGAACTAAATAAAGCATGACCGCTAGGGAAGGCAAAATCATCGGGTAAGGGATAAAATAACTGCCAAAATTGCGGGCGGTTTCGATGAAAAAGAATCTTGAGATTATAACTAATTGCCCAACCTCCCGCCATACTTACAAGGAGATAAGCGAACCCATACCAGTATTTTTTTAGGGCAAAAATCAGCAGTAAAATTGTTAGTATCGGAGCCACTCCCCAATAAGTACCTAATCCCGTTAGTTTTATGGCCAAAAAGTTTAGGTTTAAATTAGCAGTTTGATGAATAGATAGCAGCAGCGATTTTTCCCAAGCAAATCCCTGGGGATGCCTGTCAATAGCGATCGCTAAATCCGTAAAACTTAGCGATGTTAACAAGATGGCTAAGAAAAATAAGCTATTGTTTAAGTAGGTTTTGGGAATCACGGGGAAAAAGTGGCGATCGAGGATAACAGGGGCATTTCTAATACCTGAAAATGAATTAGGCCCAGAATAACTAAAGTGTAAACTGTCGAGGAAAGTAATCCATTTCTTAATTCTTTTTGCCAATTGCGTTCTTCTTTCTCTCCACCGATTAATTCTTTCGTTCCGAATTGCATTAGCAGAATTCCCACAAGATTAGATAACCAATAACCAACCATGGCCGCTGGTAGAAAAAAATCGGCGTGTAAGCAAGCAATTAAACGACCGAAACCGTAGGCGATCGGCAGATTAAAAATTAGATCATTCCACCAACACAGGGGCGATAATAAGTAACCGATCAATACCAAGGTTCCGTTTTTGATTTTGTCCAGTAGATACATCTTTTTTTTAGTTACTAACTATCATCTTTGTTTTTTTTGCCATCAGCTATCTAAGTAAGTAGCTGTTGAAAATTGTCAGATACCCCCCTTATTAAGGGGGGATTAAGGGGAGATCGGCACCCCCCTTATTAAGGGGGGATTAAGGGGGGATCAATCAATCAGAACCACTTACTTAGCTGACGGCCTACTACTAATTAACGCTGAATTTGGTCAAAAATCGCCCCATCAGCGAAGAATTTTTTCTGGATCGCATCCCAGCTACCGATCGCCGTATAGGGGAACAGATTCGACACTTTTGGATATTGTTTACTAAACTCTTTAGCCACAGTAGCATTAACGGGACGGAAACCCACCTTGGCGAATTCCCGCTGCGCTTCCGGAGTAAAGAGAAATTGGGCAAAAGCTGTCGCTACTTCCCGGGTTTTGCGTTTATCAACTATTTTATCCACTACGGCCACGGGTGGATCGATCGAAACATTGACCGGAGGAATAGTATAGGAAAAACCGGTTTCTCCTTTTTGACGGGCCAGAATCACTTCGTTTTCGTAGTTAAGCAGCACATCCCCCTGATCCTGTTTAAAGAAGACATCGCTGGCTTCCCGGGCATCTTTGGGTAGTACAGGCACGTTTTTATAGACATTGCGGACGAAATTGGTCGCTTGTTGTTCGTTGCCTCCATTCCGAGTTACCGATCCCCACAGGGCCAGAAAATTCCACCGGGCCACCCCAGAGGTTTTCGGGTTGGCAGTAATGACTTTAATCCCCGATTTGGCTAGATCTGGCCAGTTGCGGATTCCTTTGGGATTGCCCTGACGAGTAACTAAAGCTACCACGGAACGAGTGGCGATGGCGTTATTGGGGAGTTCTTTCTGCCAACCGGGGTTAACTAAACCCGCTTTTTGCAAGCGTTCCACGTCGGAACCGATAGCCAAATTTACCACATCTGCATCTAATCCGTCGATAACAGCGCGGGTTTGGGAACCAGAGCCGCCATAACTCTGTTTAATCACCACATCCTGTTTTTTCTCTCTTTTCCATTTGTTGACGAATAGAGGAATAATTTTTGAGTAGGCCGATTGAGTCACCGCGTAGGAAACTAGGGTGATTTCCACGGTTTGTTGTTTAGCTTGCTGTTTATCCGGACTTGCCAGCAGATTACTCGATGCCGATAGGGGACTAGAAGCTAGTCCGATTCCCGTTGTGACGACGGCAGCCGTAGCTAGAGAAATAAAAGGTAAGAGGGTTTTCGGTTTTTGGGATCTAGGCTCATGGATCACGATGTCATCGGCTCCTTTGTTTATTTATGGGAGATTGCTAGGTATTTTCTCTGAAATTGTATTTTATATGAAATAAGAAACAATTTCAATACATCACAGAAAAAATTATACTGTCTCAGTTGGGTTAGATGCCAATAAATCAAGCCATTAATGGCTTGATTAGCTAAAAAAAGTGTAAATATTCGATTTATATAGCTTAAATGTGCCTTTAAATCTGCCTTAAGCCTTTTTATGCTTCCAAAATAGAGATTTTATCGTCTTTATGGAGAGGAAAGAATTTTTTAGCGCTCAAAAACCTCTCCCTATGTGGGTTTAACGGTGAAGTTAGCAGACCTTAGCAACTATTACCCTAAAATTGAAGCGGTCTAACGACCTTTAAAACGACCCCGTAAACTTTTGGTTTTACCAATGTAAAGCAATCCCTGAGATCTATGCCTGACTGCGTAAATGCCAGGACAATCAGGAATGTTGCTAAAATCCAGGCTCAAGGGTTGGCATTGCTCAAAGGGAGTAAACGCAATTGCATCCAAGACGCTTCTTGCTTGGTTTTGTATTTCAGAGTTGTTCGTTGGCACGGAAGGCAGATTGTCGGTTGTCGAACTGATCATGCCACGGAAAAAGATGCTTTACATTTCATTAACGCACCCCAGAGGCTCTGCAATCGCACTACCAGATCAGTGTACTGCTACGCAGTCCCTTCGGCATCGCACTTAGACTGACAGCTTCAATCAATGTGCATGGTGCGTTCCCAAAAATCTATTAGACATCTCCAAAAATTATAACCCAGTCACAGCTTGCCTTTAGTTTATGTACTAACTAAATAGTTCGAGAGATGGAATGTATATCTATCGTTGCTAATTCAATTTCACTGAAAAAATATGAGGCAATTAAAATAATTTTTATTCGGGTAGATTCCTTAACTAGAAAGACTTTTGGTCTTGAGATAATATTAGGTCGATGTCTATTGGCAGCGGGTTCATTAGACCTAGTTTTCATCAGCGTGTAAAGTGATTAGTCCTTTAACAATGCTCTAAACCCCGCTTGTTGAAAATGGGTATCGGCAGTCAGTGCGTCAGTGATTCCTCGATCCTGCATCACGATGAATGACATACAGTCCACCAACCCCCATTCTTTGTCTTCTCGTTGCTTAAACAAATTGAATGCTAACCTATATAGGCTATTGGTTAATAAAACGACTTTAACGCTGGGATCGGTTTCGAGGGATTCTAAAAGTTGGATTGCCGCCGCTCTGTATCTTTGCTTAGAAAGTGCATTACCTATTTCTAGCAAGATCGCCTGAGTTGTTACTAGACGGGTTTTGTTAGTCTCAATTTGATTAGCAAGCTGAACAGCCCGTAGATGATTTCGATCGGTGACGGAAGATAACGCGATCGCAAAAGATGTATCTAAAAAAACTTCAGTCATTATGGTCAATGGTTTCACCAGACAAATATTGGTCAATTTTTTCTGACCAATCAGGTTCACCCTGTAATTTTAAAGACTGAGCAGTTTCCAGAAACGTTTTAGGTGGTTTTACTTCATTGGGTAAAACACTTTCAATGATAATTGTCACCCTCGTGCCTGCGGCTAGGTTTAAGGGTTCTTCCAGTTGAAGGGCTGTCCCATCAAATACGGCTTCGAGTGCTTGAGGCATTATTTTCTAACTGCTGAGGACTGTCTATCTATGTTCATTATAGCCCGCCCAGATCAGTGTACTGCTACCCCGTGCCTTCGGCATCGCACCTAACCTCACAGTTTCAAATCGCCTTAATTTTCAAGCGTAGCCGACAATATCATGGAATGAATAACCGACCAACCCCCTTGTAATTATCAAGATCTACAGCAATTTCGATCAGTCGTTCAGCGCAGCGCTCTCTATACTCAGCTTCACTCAAACGATCGAGATTTCCAATCGTCAACACTGGAAATGATTTCTCTGTGTTCTCTTCTCGCATAACCTGCTCAAGGGAATCATCACCCTTCATATTTCGGTTAGCAGTAAGAATCATCATCTCCTGTTCTTGAGCATAGCGCCAGACTACGCGATCGCTACTTTCCATCGACAATCCAACCTCTCTAAAGGTGACAAATTGGACAGACTGAAACTCAAGCCAACCACGTTTTGCCAATATACCAAGAAAAATCAGCGCATAACCGTCGAGGTTGTAGTCAACTAAGAAAGTCATTGTTTTTGTGCGGCACGTCTGGCTCTCTGCTCCTCAAGCTTTGCCCAAAACGCTTCTTGTCCCGGTTTATGTGGCATTGCTGCAATTCGAGCAAAGCGTTCACGGTTACGATCTTCCCAGTACTGGCGAATTTCTTCCCTATTCTGAAGAACCTCTTGATATTCAACCTCGACCTGAGCTTGGTTTGCCTCAATGTAGGACAAAGCTGCGTCAATTTGCGCGTTCGTGAGGTTAAATGTGTCACGAATCAGTTTAGGAGGATAATCAGCTTTTAGGAGATCGATCACATCATAGAGGGTGATGCGCGTGCCAGCGATCGTCAGTCCTCGCTCTGTACGGATAATTTTCGCTTGTTGGTTTGCCGTCCAGGTCATTCCCTTAGCTCCTTAGAATCCACTTAATGGTCAATGGTTTCACCAGACAAATATTGGTCAATTTTTTCTGACCAATCAGGTTCACCGTTCATTATAGCCCGCCCCTTACGCGACCAGATCAGTGTACTGCTAGGCAGTGCCTTCGGCATCCCACTTAGACTGACAGTTTCAATCAATGTGCATGGTGCGTTCCCAAAAATCTATTGGTGGAACAGTAGGACTTGCATTAGGGAACGCACCCTACGGCGATTGTGATCGCACTATGACAAAGGTTTAATTGTCACTAATCCCCCAGCAAAACCCTGAATATTCAACTCATAGCCATCAAGTAAACCCATACCAACTAATGGATCTGTCTCTGACTCATTGATTTCAATAGATTTGATCTGACCATCCCAGATTACAGTTGCCTCAAATACGTTAAACATACAGAGGCTTCCATCGCCCAAGATTCCCTCTTCTTGCATATACCACGTTAATCCTAGTGTTGTAATGATAGCAGAAGGCAACGTGAGAAATCCAGTGTAACCAGTGTCAATAACTGCTTTAATCGCTTGCCTCTGGTGATTTTCGCCTAGCACTACGAATTGAATAATTGCTTCTCGGCGCGAATTGACGCTCCCCATCATCATGGCGACACACTGGGGGAACGAAAGCCAAAACGATGGACGGCACGATGTCCAATGCGAATACCAAATATTTGTGCATCAGGAAAACGTATTAACAGTTGTTTAGCAGCTGTTAGGCTGTCGTCAGCCACTTCAAAAGCCCCTGTTTCGATGTCTATTGCTACAATCTTCCCATGATTCCCTTCCTCGATTTGGGAGCGTACCTGAGACTCGTAGACTTCGTGTCCACGTCGGGCAAATTCTTCTTTGCTGTAGCGGGGTTGTCGAACTGTCATTGAAGCGACCCTGTGGCAACTTTTGCCCCTCTATCTTAACCTCAACATTCGCAATCTTCCCTAACATTCCTCAACTGGTCCCACAAGAGCGGCACCGCACCTAACCTCACAGTTTCAATTAATGTGCATGGTGCGTTCCCAAAAATCCTGCATTAGGAAACGCACCCTACAGCTGAAACAGTCCAGTTAGCGTAACGCACGAATTTTGAACATTAGATAAGGTGCGTTACATTTCATTAACGCACCCTACAAGATCGGCGATCGCACTGTCGAGTCTGCGAGCCAACATGGACAAGTGGCAGTTGCCGCCGGCAGCACGACTGATCATTGCCAAGCCATGGCGGCAACACTAAACCTCTGCTATGGTAAGAGTCCCATCCGAGTCTATTGTCAAATTGACGGAAACGCCAACCTTCGAAAAGAGCGAGATCCTCGAGTCGAAGCCCTTCTGATCCGCAGAATCGGCAGACCAAATGCTGTTGCCACTCTGAAAGACAAACTTCGTTCCTTTACCAGTTTCAATTTCAAAATGATGGGTCTTCAATTGATCGCCGTTGTCAGCCCATGGGATCCAAGCGTTGCCAACGTTGACTACCGGAAACGCCGGTAGGTCCCTGTTGTTTCCGCCATGCTCGCTGTTCTTAAACGTACCAGTGGTTGCCGTTTCGTTCGTTACGTTTTGAAGTCCTGTTACTGACATTTTTTTCTCCTTTTGTAAAGTGTTGTCGAACCATTTGCCCTAACTAAGAATTATGCGGAAACTCTCCGTATATCACGCTAAATACACATTTTTTTAAGAACCTTTCCGTATATTACGCTCAAATGGAGCGATCGCAAGAAGTTTTCCGTATAATATTACGATAAGCGTGTTATGCCGATTAGCGTACTCTGTGATGAACCCTTCCCCACTGATTTGTTCAAAGTTTTCTCGTTGTGCGACTGTCAGATAAACTTTATCTCGCCTACATCTTCCCATGATTGATGTCCTCATTTGAGCCTATCTATTGCCCTATTTTAGCTGTGTCAGTCCAGTAGGGTGTGTTAGCGTCAGCGTAACGCACGAATTTTGAACATTAGATAAGGTGCGTTACATTTCATTAACGCACCCTAAAGCTACGGTTGTCTCTGTGAATGGGGTTTAGCTTCGTGTATATGAATTAACTGAGATCCTTGATAATCTTCAGGTTGATCTAAACATTCTTTGTCAAGATCTTTACAGATTGTTTCCAGCATAAACTTCAAGATATTAAATTCAGTCGTTCCTTTGAAAACCATTAATCCGGGATATTCTGAGCCTTTTATGTTTGTTTTTCCTTCGCGTTGAGAATAAACGTACCAACTTATAATTAATACATCGCTATCAACCAAGACAGCCCTAACAGATGCAGGGGAATAAAAGCGTTTTATGTAGAGATGAGCCTTATAGCAACTATTAGGATCATTTTGGTTGTTACCTTCTCTCAAATGCAATTCCCCTGGAACTTTTGAAATCCTATCCTTTGTATCTCCACCCAAATTAAGCTTATCCTTATCCCACATTTCAGCGCACTGTTGATAAAGAGTAATCTCAGTTTCAAAGGGCATGAGACGATGAAGGGTGTCTATAAGTACAAAACCTGAATGTTGAATGAAAGTTATCTTTTTAGGATGAGTTTGATTTTGCTTAATCCAGTCAATAAGCTCTGCATAAAGAATATCTTGGTTAGCTATTTTAAGGTTTCCGCTGTTAATTGCTTTTCTGAAATTGATAATTTCTGCTTTTAAGTCGTTGGTAGATGATTGAACATTGTTTGTTGCTTTTCGATTTGATAGTAGAGAGCCTGCTATAAAGCCTAGAAGTGCTAAAACTATCGCACTTAATTTAGACTCCACCTCCTTAATACCCAACAAGTTTAGTATGGTAATTACTAACGAAGTAGTAATGGTTGCGTATAGTTCAAGGTTTTCACCCTTTGATATATCCTCCCATGCTTCTCTGAGATAACGCCGCATATCATTACCACCTTTGTAATCTTTTGACTAAGTTGACAGTATTGTAGTCTAACTATTACCGATCGAGAATGAATCGGAAAGAGATCGCCAAAATAGTTTAAAAATCCGTCGATAATTTCTAGGATAGAAGTAAAGACCATCCTTGCCTACTTTTTCTATGATCCTAGCCGCCGAAACTGGACTAAAAACCGCTACTCTAGACGTAAAAGGCATGAAATGCGCCGGCTGTGTTAGTGCCGTAGAAAGACAACTCAGCCAAAATCAAGGGGTAAAATCGGCCCAAGTTAATCTAATCACGGAAATTGCCGTGATTGAATACCAACCGGATGCGATCGCACCAGAGCAATTAGCTGCAAAATTAACCGCGATTGGATTCCCCACCCAACCGCGCAGCTCATCGACTCCCCTTTCTCAACAAAATCAACGGCTGCAAAACCAACAAAAAGAACGGCAACAACAATTATACCGATTAGCGATCGCTTGTTGTTTACTGGTTTTTTCCCTGATTGGTCACTTACACCACATCGGGGGACCAGAAATCCCCATCTTTCAAAGTATTGCTTTTCACTGGACTTTAGCCACCCTAGCCATTTTATTCCCCGGCCGCGATATTTTCATCGATGGTTGGCGGGGATTACGGCACGGAATGCCAAATATGAACACTCTCGTTAGTTTAGGCACAGGTAGCGCCTATATAGCCAGTTGTTTGGCTCTTATCTTCCCTAATCTCGGTCTAGAGTGCTTTTTTGATGAACCGGTCATGCTGTTAGGTTTTATTCTCCTCGGACGGACTCTAGAAGCGCATTCCCGTCATCGTGCAGCCGCAGACTTAGAAGCGCTTACCTCCCTACAACCGGCAGTGGCTCACCTAATTGGTAGTACAGATGACCGTGTGGGCGTGGCCATTCCCGTGGAACAGCTGCGCGTCGGGGAATGGGTGCGCGTCTTACCCGGGGAAAAAATTCCCGTGGATGGGGAGATTATTCAGGGAAGAACCACGGTAGATGAAGCTTTATTAACGGGGGAATCGCTGCCGGTGGTCAAGGAAATGGGAGATCTAGTCATTGCTGGCAGTTTCAATCTCTCCGGTGCGATTGCGGTGCAAACTCGTCAGGTGGGGACCGATACCACCCTAGCTAAGATTATCGCAGCTGTGGAATCAGCCCAAACTCGCAAGGCCCCGGTGCAGAAGATAGCGGACCGGGTAGCGGGTTATTTTGCCTACGGAGTGATGATAATTGCCCTAATTGTGCTGCTCTTTTGGTATTTTTGGGGAACTAGGCTCTTTCCAGAGGTGTTAGGATCAACCACAGGACACCACGAGATGATTCAACCCACTTCTCCCCTACTTTTGTCCCTAAAATTAGCGATTTCTGTGCTTGTGGTCGCTTGTCCCTGCGCTCTCGGTTTAGCCACACCGACGGCCCTACTGGTGGGAACCAGTTTAGCAGCCGAACGGGGTATTTTAATTAAAGGGGGCGATGTTTTGGAAACCGTCTCGCAACTGCAAACGGTGGTTTTTGACAAAACGGGAACCCTTAGCCAAGGTCATCCGGAAATTACCGATTGTTTGAGTTTTTCTATCCTTAATTCCCTGGAAATTCAACAATTAGCGGCAGTAGTGGAGAGTGGTACTAATCATCCTCTCGCTCAGGCGATTTTAGACGCGGTTACTCCCCCTACTAACCTGACGGGGGAAGATTTTCAAACTGTGGCCGGATTGGGAGTTTCGGCAAGGGTGCAGGGGTCGAAAATTGTTCTAGGAAATCGGCAATGGTTGGCACAGAACGGCATTAAAATCGATGAAACTATCTGGGGGATTCAAGAGCTTTTACAAGCGGGTAAAACGGTGATTTATCTGGGGATGGAAGAACAATTACTCGGCGCGATCGCTTTTCAAGACCGATTGCGTCCCGATGCTCAAACAACCGTTAATCAGTTGCAAAAACTCGGTTTAGAGGTGATTTTACTCAGTGGTGATCGCCAAGAAGTGGTGACAGCGATCGCTAATAGTTTGGGTATTAGTCAATTTTATGCCGAAGTTGCCCCCACCGAAAAATCGGCCTTAATTGCCGACCTACAGACAAAAGAGGGCAAAATCGTGGCTATGGTCGGGGATGGTATCAATGACGCTCCTGCACTAGGACAGGCTAACATCGGTATTGCTCTGGCCGGTGGCACGGAAGTGGCCATGGAAACGGCTGGGATCGTTTTAATTAGCGATCGCCTGGAGGATGTGGTGCAATCTCTGCATTTAAGTCTGGCCACATGGCAAAAAATCCGACAAAATCTTTTTTGGGCTTTGGGTTATAATACCTTTGCTATTCCCATTGCTGGTGGTTTATTACTGCCCCGTTGGGGTCTAGCTTTCAGTCCGGCCCTAGCAGCAGCTTTGATGGCTTTTAGTTCGGTTATGGTAGTGAGTAATTCCTTGCTTTTACGTCGTCAATTTCCTCCGCTCAAATCGACGCAGGAAGGCAAAAACTAAAGCAATTACCGATTTTTTCTCGATCAATCTATCAAGCACCAAAAAGAGCGGCTCTCTTATTCTTTGTGCGATAAGTTTAACTGATACAGGAGCGATCAATCTCTGTGTCCTCTGTGTCTTTGTGGTTCGTTACCCAAGAGAGCCAAGATGGCATTTTGTCCCTGTCTTTGTCAGTTGACGGAGACAGGAACAAATCGGGTTAAGCGGTAATTCTGGTCAGGGATTGACCTTGATAATTGTTGGTAATAATCTGGTGAATAGATTCAAAAAATCGCCGACAACGATTATTAGTTCTCAGGGGCAATTCATGATTTTTTACCAATAAATCGATCTGAAGTTCCGAGCTAGTGGGAGGATGAATAAACAATTCCACTTTCACTAACTGGGGAAAGAAAGCATCGTTAGGAACTTCCGATAAAAGCAAGACATCGGTCCGGCGCTTGATGATTTCAAATTCACCCAAACTTAATATATCATCGTATAAAAACCCGGTCTGATGAGGAGAAATCCCGACAAAATAGGAACAGCAATAGCGAGCCATGGCAGGGAAAAGATGATAAATTGGTCAAGGTTAATCGGTCAAAATCAGGCCATTGAACTACTACAAAGAGCGCTTGAAGTCAATTCGATCGCTCCCGCTTACTTATTCGCCGGCGCTAAGGGGATTGGACGCAATCTAGCAGCAAAATGTTTCTGTCAAGACTTGTTAACTAGAGATCGATCGCCGGAAACAAGGGAATTAATCCTGAAACGCTTTTTAGGGGGCAATCATCCCGATTTACTCTGGATTGAACCCACTTATCAACACCAAGGCAAACTGCTCACCGCAAAAGAAGCACAGGAAAGCAATCTCAAGCGTAAAGCTCCCCCGCAAATCCGCATCGAACAAATTCGCGAGATTACTAACTTTTTAAGTCGTCCTCCCTTGGAATCGTCCCGCTCTGTGGTGGTGATCGAGGAAGCAGACACCATGACGGAATCGGCGGCAAATGCCCTCTTAAAAACGCTTGAGGAACCTGGAAAAGCCACTTTAATCCTAATTGCTCCTAGTCCCTCCTCTTTACTACCGACTCTCGTTTCTCGCTGTCAACATATACCTTTTCAGCGTCTTTCGGAAGAAAATCTCGCTCAAGTCCTCCGCTCTAACGGACAAGCTCGCGTTCTCAATTATCCGGCAATTCTCGGTTTAGCCCAAGGTAGCCCCGGAGAAGCGATCGCAGCTTTAGAGTTTCTCGACAGTCTCCCCCAAGATTTACCGCGATCTTTGAGCAAATTTCCCCTAAAACTTTCCCAAGCACTGGAATTAGCCAAAATTATCGCCCAAACTCTTGACACGGAAACCCAATTATGGTATGTGAGTTATCTTCAGTATGAGGATTGGCAACGACGACGAGAGCGATCGATTTTAGAAATCTTGGAAAAAACCCGCCGGCAGCTGTTAGCCTACGTTCAACCCCGTTTAGTCTGGGAATGCACTTTCTTGGCATTGGCCAAGCTATCCACCGCCCAAAAGTCTTAAAATCGTTATATTTATCGATCGAGTGGGGAGAAAGACTATGAAAATCAAATCTTTATTGTTGCTGATTATGTTAACTTTGACTACGTTTTTAGGCGCTTGTCAGGGAGGAAAAGAAGCCGAAGAACCGAAAAATGGCTCTCCTGCGGTGGAATCCCCCCAAAAAGACGAAGATAGCGATAAAGACGGGGAAAAGCAGCAAAAAGACGGTGATAATCAACGGGATAAAAAAGACGATGACGATGACGATGATGATAACTAAATTCCTAGGATAAAAAAATCGGGTGAGCTTTAACCCACCCGATCGCCTATGGATTGAAATCAACCTATAACTGTGGTACAAACTGTTCTTTTTCGGGAACGTAGGCGTATTCAGCCACAATTTGCCGGAATTCTTCCCCATTGATCGTTTCTTTTTCGATCAGCAGATCCACCACTCGATCGATCACTTCGCGATGATCGCGGACAATTTGCCGAGAAATTTCATGGCAGTGTTCCACGATTGATCGCACCTGATCATCGATGCGAGTAGCGACCTTCTCAGAATACTCGGAACGAGTCATCAAACCGCCACCGAGGAACACTTCACCCCCTTGACTTTCTAGGGACAAAGGACCTAAATCGCTCATCCCGAAACGAGTCACCATCTGGCGGGCCATATCAGAAACTTGCTGTAAATCGCCACCGGCACCGGTAGTCACCTCATCATAGCCGAAGATTTCTTCCTCGGCTGCCCGACCACCTAAAGCACCGGAAATCCGGGCCATTAACTGCGCTTTCGTGGTTAAACCCTGTTCTTCGTTGGGAGTGAACCAAGTTAAACCCTGGGCCTGTCCCCGGGGAATCAGAGTCACTTTCTGGACGGGATCGTGATCTTTTAAGAGCGTACCCACGATCGCATGGCCCACTTCATGGTAAGCGATTAAGCGCTTGCTCTTGCTATCGACTAAAGGAGTGCCTTCCATACCGGCGATAACGCGATCTACCGCGTCATCTATCTCCAGGAGGGTAATGGCATCTTTACGACGACGGGCGGTTAAAATTGCCGCTTCGTTCAGTAAATTGGCTAAATCTGCTCCACTGAACCCCGGAGTGCGACGGGCGATCGCTTCGATGGAAACGTCGTTGGCCAGCTTTTTATTGCGGGCGTGAACGTCTAAAATCTCTAAACGACCTTTAAAATCGGGTGCATCCACGGTTACTTGCCGATCAAAACGGCCCGGACGCATGAGAGCGGAATCGAGAACATCGGGGCGGTTAGTGGCGGCAATGATGATAATTCCCGTATTCCCCTCGAAACCGTCCATTTCTGTCAATAATTGGTTCAGGGTTTGTTCCCGTTCATCGTTACCGCCACCGATACCGGCACCCCGTTGACGACCTACCGCGTCAATTTCATCGATAAATATTAAACAGGGAGCATTTTCCTTGGCCTTTTTGAACAAATCGCGCACGCGAGAAGCACCGACACCGACAAACATTTCCACAAATTCCGAACCGGAAATGCTGAAGAAAGGTACACCCGCTTCACCGGCGATCGCTTTGGCTAACAGGGTTTTACCCGTACCCGGAGGACCAACTAAAAGGACTCCTTTGGGGATTTTGGCACCGACGGCGGTAAATTTCTCCGGTTGTTTGAGGAAAGTGACGACTTCCTGTAATTCTTCCTTCGCTTCGTCAATTCCCGCCACATCATCAAAGGTGATGCCAGTTTTCGCTTCCATCTGGAAACGGGCTTTTGATTTACCAAAACTCATCGCTTGACCCGGACCGCCTGGGATATTATTAGAACGGCGGAACAGGAAAAAGAGAGCGGCAATCAGCAAAAAGGGGAAAAGTAGATTACCGAGGAATCCCCACCAAGCACCGTCATTCCGCATCGGGTGAGCATCGAAACTAATTTTAGAATCGCGTAAACGGGCGATCAAATCCGGGGAATTGGCCGGTAAATCGACCCGTAGGCGTTGTACTCGGTTTTCTAGTTCTGGATCTAGGGCCTGTACGATCGCAGTTCTGCCCCCTTCGTAGAGATCGACACTGACAACCCTACCACTGTCTAGGTATTCTAGAAAGCGTCCGTAGGTCATCCGGGTAGTGGCGGTGTTATTGCCGATATTACTGGTGGCGGTGGCAAAAGTGCCTTGCCAGAGGAAAAAACCGACCACGAGGGCGGGCAATGTCCACAGTAAAATCGTTTTCCAGGATAGTTTCATGTTTGTTTAGTGGTTCTAGGATAAAGATTTTTGCTTAACTCATTTAGCTGTTTTTGTCAAGGATTTTACGTTATTTTTTCGATATTAATCCCCGCAGCCAATTAAATCTTAACTAAATGTAACGTAATTCTCATAATTCTGACAAGAATGGTGACGAGAGATTTTTTTAGTTCATTTGTTCTAACAAGGTCTCATGGTTTCTGGGATAAGCTGTACTGAATTTAAACTGCCTAGAAGTATATACTATATCTATTGATACGAAAATCATCTCCAAAATCCTAGAATTGCTTCTTTTTCCCATATTTGATAATTTTGCTAGATGTAACCAATTAAAGATAGAGTTAGTATCTCAACAAAATTTTTACCCTGATTTGACCCTTATTCACGAGCCAACAGGAGCTAAGTTGGCTGTGGATAGAGATTACTGTTGATGAGGAGAGTGTTTAGTGAAGTTAACGCCACTTGTACCACCGATTAAGTGTCAAGGAATTAAAACTAAATTGGTAAAAGATGTTAAAAATATTGTGTCTGATCTGAGCTTTGGGCGTTGGATAGAACCCTTTGCTGGATCAGGGGTGGTGGCTTTTAATATTAATCCCAAAAAGGCTTTACTTGCGGACACAAATACTCATATTATCCAGTTTTATAATAATCTAAAAAATCAAGTTATTACCAGTAAAACTGTGAAGCTTTTTTTGCAAGAAAATGGTCAAGTTCTTAAGGAGCAGGGAGAAAGTTATTATTATCAAGTACGAGAAAGATTTAATCAAGCTCCTAATTCTCTAGATTTTTTATTTCTCAATCGCTCCTGTTTTAATGGCGTGATGAGATTCAATCGTAAGGGACAGTTTAACGTACCTTACTGTCATAAATCAGAACGATTTTCTCAAGCATATATTACCAAAATAGTCAATCAAGTTATTGCCCTAGAAAATATTCTTATTAAAACTGATTATAATTTTCAAGTTGCTGACTTTCGAGAGACTTTATCTGATTGGCAAAAAACAGACTTGATCTATCTCGATCCTCCTTATTTAGGGAGACACGTCGATTATTTTAACTCTTGGTCTGAAGAGGATGAAGATTGTTTGGTGACTATTTTAAAGGATATTTCTTGTCGGTTTATTTTGTCCACTTGGCACAGTAATCATTTTAGAAGCAATCCTTTAATTAAAAAAAATTGGAGTGCTGATAAGTTTTATATCTATACTAAACAGCATTTTTATCATGTGGGTTCCACAGAAAAATTACGTCATCCGATCACCGAAGCGCTCATCACTAACTTTAACATTCCCTTGTTGCCAGAGCGAGGAACTGATTTGCAACAACTGTCATTATCCCCATCGACAGCAGAAAATGAGGGAGCGAGAACAGTCTAGAAGATGCCTAGTTGCAAATTCTCACTCCTTACTATTTATCCTTGGCTTTGGCGCAGATGGTCGTTAATTTGGCGTTTACGCTTTTCTTGGGGGGTAGTGCTAGTAATTTCGCCAAAATCTTCGCTACTCATGGAAAGATGGGACATTATCTTTCTTTTGCGCTCTTTAGCAGTTAATTCCGGTGAAGGAGTTACTGGCGGCGGCGCTGCCACGGGTTCCGCTGCCACCGGAGGAGTTTCCACAATTGGCAGCGGTTTTTTGGGAATATAGTCAGCACCACTGGTACTTCTGGAGAGATGATCGAGAATGCGCCGTTTGCGATCGTCAGTAGCCATAACAATCTTTGCCAATCTAGTGTGAACTTTTGTAACTATCACCTATTGTCAAACATCCCTATCTCCTTGAGAAGTCAAGGGAGATTTTATTTTGAGGGATTGAAGACATAAGTAGTCGTGCAAAATTAATTTCCTAGTCGAGACAGGAGACAGGAGACAGGAGACAGGAGACGGGATACAGCTATTAGGGATCGGATTTGAGTTTTGGCTCTCTTAAGTTTGGTGGGTAAAATGTATTCTAAGATACAGTCTTACGAGCAAGTGAGTGGAATGAACCACAGAGACACAGAGGACACAAAGACCGATCGCTACTATATAAGTTAAACTTATCACACAAAGAATAAGAGAGCTGAGTTTTCAGTTCTCTGTTTGCTCATCACCGCAGAAGTCTGACGGAGTAGTGGCTTAGATGTGTAATTAATTGTGCTTAGATACATATAAAACTTGCGATCGCATTTATCTGACTGTGGAACTGGGGGTCTTCTCGCCCAAGGTGATAAGATAAAAAACTAAGTCTTTGAAAATATGACAAAGGATTTATCTATCATGACACCCTCTTTAGCTAACTTTCTCTGGAGCCTTGTTTTAGGTGCGGTTATCGTCCTGATCCCTGCCACTATCGGTTTGATTTTCATCAGTCAATACGACAAGATCAAACGCACTTAATTTAATTTAACCCTAAATGCCTAGACCGATTCCGTCTGGGCATTTTAGCTAATTTTGGAACTGGCAAGAGCGATCGCACCGACTACCCGATATCCCTCTGTTCGTAAAACCTGCACAGCTTCCTCGATCGTGGTTCCCGTGGTATAAATATCATCGATTAAGAGAATCGGCACTGATTTCGGTAAATTTTTCCCCAGTTGAAAAGCCGCTTGCATCGTCTTTTTTCTCGCCTCGGCTGCCAGACTAAATAAAGCTGCCGTGTTCTTAATCCGAATTAATCCGCGACTAGCCAGATGATAACCGGTTAAACGACAAAAACCTTCGCCAATAACTTCTGCTTGATTAAAACCCCTTTCCTTTAATCTTTCTGGGTGGAGAGGGATAGGAATCACCGTCAAACGTTTATCGGTGAGGGGAGGACGAAGCAGCCAAGTTTCCCCCAGGCAACTGCCTAGCAAAGAGCCGAGAGCGGGATGGCGATCGTATTTCATTTTGGCGATCGCCTGTTTTAATTTACCTTCATAGCGTCCCCAGATAAACAGGGGAATAGAACCACGCCAGAGAAAAAGCGGGTTATTCTGACGATAGGCCTGTAATTGTCGCCCGCAATCACGGCAAAGCTCTCGCTCGCTCTGCCGTTGACAAAGAGGACAGGGAGACTTAAGAAATAAAGCGAGAAAAGGTTCGAGCATGGGAAGTAAAAGTTTTAGCTAGATGCTGATTTCCATCGTCAAAAACGGTCAAATAATGGGGATTACTCCGCTCGATCGAAAGACTGATTCCTTGCGCTCCTTCGGACTCTAGATCTTGGAGATAACCCCCCTGATGCTCTTGTGCTTCCTCAAAGGAGGCAAAGGGACCAAAATAGTAGATACAGTGGGGATAAAGGGAGGTAATTTTCAGCCACCAAGGCGTGTTATCGTCAGAAATTTTATTTGTCTCTAAGAAAGATAAAATCATGTTCTGGTAGTGATAGGGGACAGGGATTGCAGGAATCAAGGATAGGTTTTGAGGAACTTTGCCTCCATAATTCCCGTTTGCTGGCCAAAAAGTCGAGCTTTTGGCCAAAGAGAGTCTTTTTATCGTATTAGATTAACAAGGGGATCGGTCGCAAAATCAAAAGAGATTCTAAAAATTCCCCTCAGCCAAGGGGAAGCGGATCGAGATAGGATAGTAAAAAGTTTTTTTTTAGAAAGCTAAGGGGATCAGATAACTATGAGCCAGATCACGGACACGGATAAGAGTCTTGAGGCGATGAAGAATTTTGCCGAACAGTACGCTAGACGTACAAATACTTACTTCTGTAGCGATCTCTCGGTGACAGCCGTAGTAATTGAGGGATTAGCGCGTCATAAGGACGAATTAGGCGCTCCTTTATGTCCCTGTCGTCACTACGAGGACAAAGAAGCGGAGGTAAAAAATACTTTCTGGAATTGTCCCTGTGTACCGATGCGGGAACGGAAAGAATGTCACTGTATGCTATTTATTACCCCCGATAACGAGTTTGCTGGGGAAGAACAGATAATTTCCCTCGACTATATCCAAGAAGTCCGCGAATCGATGAAGGGGCATTAGTTTAGGGTAATGACAGCTACCGCTTTTGGCCAAGGAATCGACGAATTTAATCGCCAGCAATTCTATGCTTGTCATGATACCCTAGAGGCTTTGTGGATGGAGTCCGCAGAGCCTGAAAAAACCTTTTATCAAGGCATTTTACAGATTGCTGTCGCTTGTTACCATCTAGAAAATAATAACTGGCGCGGGGCGGTAATTCTTTTGGGAGAAGGGGTTAGACGTTTACAACACTATCAACCCGATTACGAGGGGATCAACGTGACGCACTTGGTGGGGGAGAGTTTGGATCTATTAAACTTTTTACAGAATCTCGATCCCCAAGCTTTACCGGCAGTGCTAGAAGCGATGAAAAGCAATCAGGAACATCCTCATCCCCACCTCGATCGATCTATCTGTTCTCTGCCGAAAATTCTCAAAAGTCATCCCCTTGTCTAAACAGCCAGATTAGTTAGTCAATACAATTACCTCTAAGTAGGTGGGTGTTAAAATTGTCAGCACCCCCCTTATTAAGGGGGGATAAAGGGGGGATAAAGGGGGGATAAAGGGGGGATAAAATACTCTATTTATAGGTGACATTTCTATGAGAGCAAGACACACAAAAATCAGAGGATGGCTAGTTTCCCTCGTTTCTGCTGGCTTAATCATGGGATTGGGCAATTCTCCCCTAGTCAAAGCACAGCAGAACATTGTACCAGGTAATGCCATGACAGTGCGATCGGATATTCAGGAGGCGAACTCAAAAACGGGGGTAATTACTGCTCGGGGTAACGTACAAGTGTTCTATCCCGCTCGCAAAATGCAGGCCACTTCCGCCCAAGCTCAGTATTTTAGCCGCGAACGTCGTTTAGTGATGACGGGTAACGTTTACGTTTTGCAGGAAGGCAACAGTATCCGCGCCGAAACGATGACTTATCTTGTCGATGAGGGCAGATTTATCGCTACTCCCCAAACCAGTCAGCAGGTGGAGTCAATTTATTTAGTCAAAGATAACGAAACATCTCCCCAACCGGCTGCTTCTCCGACACCCGCGCCCATACCTTCCCCTTCCCTCCCCGCTGCTCCAATTATTAACCCGCAGTGATTAGGAGTCAGGAGTCAGGAATCAGGAATCAGGAGATTATTTTTAGTTATTCTTCCCGCTTCCCGCTTCCCACTTCCCACTTCCTAATTCCCACTTGCCACTGGCCACTTCATAATTCATAATTCATAATTCCCCAACACCCAACACCGGATAAAGATGACTTTAGTATTAGAAAATATCCATAAATCCTACGGTAAAAGGCTCGTGGTTAACCGGGTGAGTATTACGGTTGCCCCGGGGGAAATTGTCGGGTTATTGGGACCAAATGGTGCGGGAAAAACCACAACTTTTTATATCGCCACGGGATTAATTAAACCGAATCAAGGGCGCGTTTGGCTCGATCAAAAAGAAATTACCAAATTACCCCTTAATCAAAGGGCGCGTCTGGGTATTGGCTATCTGACGCAGCAGGCCAGTATTTTTCGTTATTTAACTGTATCAGAAAATATTCAGTTAGCCCTAGAACAGTCGGGGGTTCCCTTTTCCCAACGGGCAAATCGTCTCTATGATTTATTAAAAGAATTTCGCCTCGATAAGATTGTTCGCACTAAAGGAGCCTACGTTTCCGGAGGAGAAAGAAGGAGGACAGAATTAGCTCGCGCTTTAGCGGTGGGAGTCAACGGACCGAGATTTTTATTATTAGATGAACCTTTCGCCGGGGTGGATCCGATCGCCGTGTCCGAGATTCAAGCGATGATCGCTAGTTTAAGGGAGCGTCAGATGGGAATTTTAATTACCGATCACAATGTGCGAGAAACTTTGGCTATCACTAATCGGGCTTATATTATGCGCGAAGGGCAGATTTTAGCGGCGGGAAGTGGCGAAGAACTTTATAATAATCCTCTGGTGCGTCAGTATTATTTGGGTGATAATTTTTTCCGATAATTGTTATTAATAAAAATCGCTCCATTATATCATGAAAGTTGGCAATTGGCAAGGAAATTTAAGTAGAATACCCGGATTTAGCATCTTAGACCGCTATATTTTTGTCGAGTTATTATTGCCCTTTTTATTTGGTATGGGTTTATTCACTTCTTTGGGAGTGGCGATCGGTACTTTATTTGATTTAGTGCGACGGATTACTGAATCGGGTTTACCTTTTGCTTTGGCCTTAAAAATTCTCTTATTAAAAATGCCAGAGTTTATCGTTTTAGCCTTTCCCATGTCGATACTTTTAGCGGCTTTAATGGCCTACAGTCGTTTAGCCAGTGATAGCGAATTAATTGCTTTGAAAAGTATTGGAATTAGTGTTTATCGCCTAATAATTCCGGCCATTGTGCTAAGTTTAATAGTGACGGGATTAACCTACGTTTTTAACGATTATGTGGCTCCAGCTGCCAGTTATGAAGCTAATGCTACCATGACCAAAGCCCTACGACCAAATCGCAAATCTTTTATTGAAGATAATATTATTTATCCTGAATACGGCAAAGTGCGGCGGCCGGATGGAGGGGAACCGCAAACGGTATTAAGAAGGTTATTTTATGCCGAAAGATTTAACGGTCAAGAGATGCTAGGTTTAACCATTCTCGATCGCAGCCAGCAGGAAGTTAATCAAATTATTACCTCAGAATCAGCTTCTTGGAATATTGAAAAAAATATCTGGGATTTTTATAACGGTACAATTTATCTAATTGATCCTAATGGTTCCTATCGTAATATTGTCCGCTTTCAACATCAACAATTAGCCCTACCGCGTACCCCTTTAGATTTAGCTTTTCGGGCGCGAGATGGTTCGGAAATGACCCTGAGACAAGCGCGGGAATACCTAGAAATACTGCAATTAAGCGGCAATCCCACTAAAATTAGAAAATTGCAGGTTCAAATCGAGCAGAAAATATCTTTACCCTTTGTTTGTTTAGTTTTTGGGATGATTGGGGCAGCCTTGGGATTGCGTCCCCAAAATTCTAATAAAGCCACCAGTTTCGGTATTTGTATTGTTCTAATTTTCTCCTATTATCTCCTATCTTTTGTCACCAGTTCCTTAGGCATTGGCGGAGTTTTAACCCCGTTGATGGCCGCTTGGTTGCCCAACATTTTAGGATTAACTGCCGGGGGAATTTTGTTACTTCAATCGGCTAAGTAATCGAGGTTTAGCGGTGGGAATAAAAATTGATAATCATCAAATTTCTAGGGCTAATTTGTATAAACGACTGCGGGATAAATTAGTAACTTGTGCTAATTGTCTGCTGGCTTGCGATCGATTAACTCCTCCTTCGATAATTTGTTTTAATTCCCGTTTTAATTCCTCATCGGATAATTGGATATTATCGGCCTGATTGTTGCCCATAACTACGAGCGTAAATTCCCCTTTAGGAGTTTTATTCTCCCGATATAAATTAATCGCCTCGGCGACAGTTCCTCGCCAAATTTCTTCGTAAAGCTTGGTTAATTCCCGACCTAAAACTATCTTTCTCGTGGGTCCGAAAGTTTCTCGTAAATCCTCCAAAGTCTTAATAAGTTTGTGAGGTGCTTCATAAAAAACCATCGTTCTTGTTTCGGTTTTTAAACCCTCTAAGCGCTCTTGTTTCAGCTTTTCCTTACCCGGAAGAAATCCTTCAAAACAGAATCTTTCCGTGGGTAATCCCGACACCGCTAAAGCGGTAATTACCGCCGTTACTCCGGGGATGGGAACCACTTCGATCTGAGCTTCTATACAAGCTTTAATTAACTCATAACCCGGGTCAGAAATCCCCGGCATTCCCGCATCAGTAACCAAAGCGATATCCTGACCTTGGCTGAGAATATTTAATAACTGATCGAGACGGGAAAGGCGATTATGTTCATGGTAACTAATTTGAGGGGTCAGAATATCAAAATGCTGCAATAATTTGCCCGTGTGTCTGGTATCTTCGGCAGCAATTAGAGTGACTTTTTTGAGAGTTGCCAAGGCTCGGAAAGTCAGATCGTCTAAATTGCCGATCGGCGTTCCCACCACATATAATTTACCGAGATTATTCATAAATTGGCTAAAAATAGGCTATTTAGTTGTATTTTAAGTGATCAGTAAACAGTAAACAGTAGGCTGATAACTGAAGATTGATCGCTTTTCTCTGTTCAGGGATCACTCAAATAGGGTAAAGTAGGTCAAGGTATGCTAACCCTGTTATTGCATTAATCTAGTCTAAGGAGAACGTCTTAGTAATGTTAACCCTAAAAATCGCCGTTTATATCGTTGTTTCCTTCTTTGTCTTACTTTTTATCTTTGGCTTCCTTTCTGGCGATCCTACCCGTAACCCCGGACGCAAAGACTTTGAGTAGAAGACAATTATCAAACTGGTTCTAGGGTAGATACACAGGGAACAAGTTATCGAACTTTCCCTGTCTCCCTAGAAATAATGATCGTGGTAGTATCATTGAGGTTCGCTCGTCCTCTATTTCGATCGCCGACTCGTGCAGTCATGTCTTTTTTTCTCTTAGCTGTTGAACCACCTGCCCTAATTAATACTGTAGCCGACCCCGAAACGGAGGAGCGCCAAGTTTCTGAAAATAGTCCCACGTCTGTAGTTCCCCTCCCTGTCACCCCAGCACCTCTAGAAGCAAAAAAGCCTTCAGAAGAGAGCGTTTCTATTCCCCTCACCGTCACTCCTCCTGCGGAAACCGTCGAGGTAAAACCCTTGGTTCCCGATGAGGGTATTCCCTTAGAACCTTTACCTAGCAGTGCGGGTGACGCGGCAGCTTTAGGAAAACCCCTTTCTGTTCAGAATTCTCCACCCCCCGCAGCCGTTGGTGTCACCATTCATCCCGAAACCGAGATAGTTTCAGGATTAAATCAAAAAGCTCTTAACCAGAAAAATGGCTCAACTCGGCTATTAGTGCGGAAAAAAGGCGAAAAAACCGGCCAAGAATACTTGATTTCCCTCAATAACAGCCTAGATCAGGCCGCTAATCCAGAAGGGGAAAGACCCCTAGAATTAGTGGCCGATGAGCAGGAATTTGACCAAAATCGGCAGATTATCACCGCTAGAGGTAATGTCACCCTGCGTTTTGCCCAAAGTGTACTAACGGCCGATCGCTTACAGATTAATCTTCCCGAAAAGTTAGCGGTAGCGGAGGGCCAGGTGATCCTAACCCGGGGAGATCAAATCCTGCGCGGCGATCGCTTTGAATATTATTTCGTCCAGGATAGCGGTGTGGTATTTAATGCTAATGGGGAGATTTTTCAACCCAGCACCGCTAGGGATTTAGGGCAAACGCTGCCCACGGATGTGGGGGCCGGTAGTTCTTTTGCAACCCTAACCGATCGTTTGGCATTAAATCAACCCTTGCAGAGAATCACTACGGGAGAGGGTTTTCAATTTGTCGTCGGGGGACAGGATCCCAGTCGGCGCGATCGACAGAATATTAGTAGTCCATCGGGGGGAACGATTAATCGTGTCCGTTTTCAGGCCGAGCGCTTGAATTTTGATGGTAAGGTGTGGAATGCCACTAATGTGCGTCTGACTAATGACCCTTTTTCCCCCCCTGAGTTGGAAGTTCGGGCCAATTCCGCCACTTTTCGCAGTACCGGCCCCTTTACCGATGAGTTGCGGATGAGTAATTCCCAGTTGGTTTTCGATCAACGGGTAGTGGCACCCACTTTTATTAATAGTCTTACGTTCGATCGCCGTCGTCGTCGTCCTTTTTTAATTGCCCCGGGCTATGATGGGGAGGATCGGGGCGGATTTTTCGTAGAAAGTCCCCTAACTTTAGTGGAGACACCGAAGACTATTTTTGAGTTGACACCGCAATATTTAATTCAAAAAGTCCTTAATCCCGATGCTTTTCCCTCAGCTAACCCCGGAGGTGGGGAAGTTTCGCCCCTTAGTCCGAAAGCTTTTGGTTTATTGGGCAATTTTGCCACTAATTTTGGTGAGCGCTCGTTTTTGCAAGCGACAGCTTCTTTTTCTAATTTAGATTTGGAACAGATCGAAAATAGTGTTCGTTCTAAAATTCGCTTTCAACAGACGATCGGACAGTTGCAGGATCCCTATCTGCTCAATGTGGAGTACAATTATCGCGAGCGTCTCTTTAACGGTTCTTTGGGTTTTCAGACGGTTAATAGCAGTTTTGGGGCAATTTTGACCTCACCTGTGATTGTCATCCCGAATACGGATATTAGACTCAGTTATCAAGCTTCTGTTCAGAATATTAACGCACCCACCGATCGCAGTAATCTCTTAGCGGCCAATGCAACGGATAATGTTACTAATTTAAGCCGTTTTCAGGGTGCTGTCTCCCTCAATCGCAGTTTTTTACTCTGGTCTGCCCTTACTTTACCACCGACTCCCGACCAAGGTTTAAGATTTTCTCCTCTTCCCGTTCAACCCTATATTGCTCTTGTCACTGGTGTCACCGGTGTCACCAGTTATTACACTAATGGAGAGACGCAAAATTCCGTCACGGGAACCGTGGGATTATTAGGGCAGTTTGGGCGTTTTTCCCGCAATTTTTTCGACTATACCGGGTTTAATATTAGTTTTAGTCAGGGTTTAGTTAACGGACAATCACCCTTTTTCTTTGATCGCTTTGTTGATCAACAAACAATGTCCTATGGTATAACTCAACAGGTATATGGTCCGATCCGTGTGGGTTTTCAGAGCATTTATAGTATCGATCAAGCTAAGGAAATCAGTACAGAATATTTTCTCGAATGGAGTCGTCGCACCTATAGTTTAATTTTGCGCTATAACCCAGTGCTGCAGTTGGGAATACTCAACATCCGCGTGTCGGATTTCAACTGGACAGGCAACCCCGGCTATTTTGAGGGCAGCGATATCCGTCCGGTGGTGGATGGAGTAACCCGTTAAGCTGAGGAGACAGGAGAAGGGAAATGGGAGAAGGGAGGGGGGAATTATGAATGATGAATTATTGTGTAAGATGGTGATCGCACTACAACGCCCACCCTACTCCAATGGAAAGGCAAAAGATGACTACTACTCTTGAAAGCTTACAGGAATTTATTGATTTTTGTCAACAGCACATTACTGGCAAAGAAAGGAAAGAAGCTCAGATTTTCCTAGACCGTTTCTTTCGAGCTTTTGGTCATAAAGGTGCGTTAGAAGCGGGTGCAACCTATGAGGAGGCGATTACTAAAGGTAGCAAGAAAGGTAAAACAGGATTTGCTGATTTAGTTTGGAAACCTCGTGTTTTAATTGAAATGAAAAAGCGAGGAGAAGATTTAAGTAAGCACTATCCCCAAGCTTTTGAATACTGGAGTCGATTGGTTCCTAATCGCCCTCGCTATGTCTTATTATGTAATTTTGATCAGTTCTGGATTTTTGATTTTGATCTTCAAATAGATGAACCGGTAGATCGAGTAAATCTCAACGATTTGAAAAATCGGGTCAGTGCCTTCAATTTTATGGAAGTAGGGAATCGTACCCCTATTTTTCAGAATAATCAAGTCGAGATTACAGAAACGGCCGCGCGGCGGATGGGTGAGTTGTTTCAACTGTTAAAAAAACGCGGTCATAAAAGCGGTTTTGATGAGTTGACGGCCCAGCGATTTATTTTGCAGTGTGTATTAGCAATGTTTGCTGAGGATCGAGGATTATTACCGAGAGATTTATTTATTTCTTGTGTACAAGAATGTCTAAATGGTGGCAATTCCTATGATGTCTTGGGGGGATTATTTCAACAGATGAACCAACCCGGAATTACCCCCACTGGCAAGTATCAGGGAGTGGATTATTTTAATGGGGGACTGTTTAGTATAATTCATCCAATTCAATTAACTAATGAAGAATTAAGGTTTCTCGATGTGGCGGCGCGTCAGGATTGGAGTAAGATCCGTCCAGCAATTTTTGGTAATATTTTTGAGGGGACAGCTAATGCTGAAGAGCGTCATACTTACGGGATGCACTTTACTTCAGAAGCGGATATTATGAAAATTGTTCGCCCAACTATTAGCCGTTACTGGGAGGAGAAAATTGAGCAAGCTGGGACGATTGGCGAGTTAAATACACTTCAGTTAGAATTACAGCAGTATAAGGTATTAGATCCGGCTTGCGGTTCGGGTAATTTTCTCTATGTCGCCTATCAAGAATTAAAGCGCATTGAACAGTTATTAATTGAAAAGATTGCTAACCGTCGTCGTTCTGCTAGTGACCAATTACAGATTAGTTTTGTTACGCCTAAACAGTTTTATGGAATGGATATTAATCCTTTTGCTGTAGAGTTGGCGCGGGTGACTTTAATGATTGCCAGAAAGGTGGCGATTGATAGGTTTAATTTGACGGAAGCTTCTTTACCTTTGGATACTTTGGATAGTAATATTATCTGTGCTGATGCTTTGTTTACGGATTGGCAAAAAGCGGACGCAATTATCGGTAATCCTCCATTTTTGGGAGGGAAAAAGTTAAGGACAGAACTAGGAGATGAGTATGCAGAAAAAATTTATCAAAAATTTCCTGATGTTCAAGGACAACCTGATTTTTGTGTTTTTTGGTTTAGAAAAGCTGCGGAAAATCTTGGAGAATTAGGAAGAGCCGGTTTAGTTGGTACTAATTCAATATCACAAGTTTCTGGGAGAAAAGCAAGCTTAGATTATGTGGTTAAGCAAGGTGGATTTATACATGAAGCGATTTCAACTCAGCCTTGGTCTGGTGAAGCTAATGTTCATGTTAGTATTGTTAATTGGAGTAAAGAAAGACCAAAAGAATTATTTCTAGATAATTTGTCAGTTAATTTATTAAATACTGCATTGAAATCTGAAATATCAGTAGATAATGCTGAAAAAATAAAAGTCAATAATAATTTCTCTTTTGAAGGATGTGCATTGGGTGGTAAAGGATTTATAATATCTGAGCAAGTTGCAAAAAAATGGATTGATTTTAATCCTAAAAACAAAAATGTATTGAAGCCAATGATGGATGGACGAAATTTAATTCATCCTTTTGAAGAATTAAGTTGGGTTATTGATTTTGGTGATATGTCTTTAGAAGAAGCTTCAGAATATGAACAACCATTTAAGCTTGTACAAGAAAAAGTCAAACCAGAGAGAGATGTAAATAGAAGTAGTTTAAATAAAAAATATTGGTGGAGGTTTCGTCGCTACAGTCCAGCGATGAGAAATGCAATAGAGGGGTTAAGTCTTTATTTTGCAGTTCCTAAAATATCAAAGCAGGTTATTTTTACTCCAGTTGATGTGTCCATACTTCCCTGTGAAGCAAATATGGTGATAGCCTCCGATGATTTCTATATTCTGGGAATTCTCAACTCAAAAATACATCGCCTATGGGTAAAAGCTCAAAGTTCAACTCTCAAAGGCGATACTCGCTACACCAATACAACCTGTTTTGAAACCTTCCCTTTTCCCCAGACACCTTCACAGGAACTTGTCGAAAAAATCCGTCAAACCGCCGGGGAATTACACGAATATCGTAGTCAACAGATGGATAAAAAACAATGGGGAATCACTAAACTATATAACCAATTCTTTAACGAACCCAGTAGCCAACTGTATCAAATCCATCAGAAATTAGACAAGCTAGTGATGGAGGTCTATCACTTCCAAGCTGACGACGACATCTTAGAGAAACTATTAACCTTAAACCTGGAATTAGCAGAAAAAGAGAAGCGAGGAGAAACCGTCATCGGTCCCTGGTCTCCTTACTCTTAGATTACTCCAAAGCCTTACATTAGATTGAAACAATCTGAATTTCCCTGACTCGGTGCATTGGTTTGGTTGGCTTTTCGGTGGTGATTAGTTCATCAGCTTGAATTTGCAGCGCAGCAGCAACATGAAGTGCATCCATCGCCGCTAAACCGTAAGTGCCAGCAATTTCATGACTCACTGCACCCTCCTCGACGTGCAGCAAGTTCTTGTTCTATTTCCTCTTCATTGAGCAGTTGCAATCCAGCTGCGATCGCCCGATGTCGGATTTCCCATAACTTTTTGCTTAATGGTGTTTGGGGAATAAATTTAGCTTCTGGTGTTGTTTGTGACTCAGATTTAAGTATTTGAACAAATTGCCAAACTTTTTGTTGCTTTTCCGGGGTCAATTCTCGCCATTGTTCAAGTAGTTCTTCTTCTTTATCCATAAATACCTCGCTCTTAAATTACGCATTCCTCGAATCGTTGGCTGTCCAAGACATATTTGTGGATTAACTTTCGGCTCTTGTAGTATATATGTATGGGTAGTTCAGGTGTTTTAGGTGGGAATTGGTTCACCTGGCCGCAAACTAGACCATTTACCGGTTTCGCGCAAAAAGCTTTCACAACCCACCACATCCCACTCCATTTCGATATAATCTTCTTTGGTGCGAATGTTAACGTTAATAGAAGGGTTCTTCGCTTCAAAGTCCGGTGTCTCGGTGAGATGACGTTCCTGATGTTGTGTTTCTACGGCATGATAGGTGAGACAGCGATCAACAAAATAGCAGTTAATACAAATACACATAGGTTTAACTCTATAAGTCTTTTCCGCTAATCTAGCTCAGTCTCTCCCCAAATGGGGCCTGTCAAAATTATATTTTTGTAAATTTATCTTCTCGATGTCTTGTCAAAAAAACCTAGATAGTTTAGTTAAAGAAGTTTTTGCGATTAATCAGCAAGAATTGCCAGAAAATGCTTATTTAGTCGGTGGTGCTGTGCGAGACGCTTTATTAAACCGTCAGAAAGACTATATTGACCTAGATTTTGTGGTTCCCGAAAAAGCGATCGAAATTGCTCAAACTATTGCCCATCATTATAAAGCCGGTTTTGTGGTTTTAGATGCCGTTCGTCAAATTGCTCGCGTCGTTTTTCCCCAGGGTACTCTTGATTTCGCACAACAGGAGGGAGAATCTCTAGAAATAGACCTAAAAAGACGGGATTTCACCGTTAATGCTCTCGCTTATAATCTCCACACCCAAGAAATTTTCGATCCTTTAGGGGGATTAAAAGATTTAGGCTGCCAATCCCTGCGGATGATTTCCCCCGAAAATCTTCAGGATGATCCCCTAAGATTATTAAGGGCCTATCGACAAGCGGCTCAATTGGACTTTGAGATCGAACCCCATACCCGTGCAACTATTCGTTCTCTTGCCCCTTTATTGCACCGTGTAGCCGCCGAAAGGGTACAATCCGAGTTGAATTACCTTTTGCTCAATTCCCGTGGCAATAAATGGCTAAAAAGTGCCTGGGAAGATGGCTTATTATCTCTCTGGTTGCGTCGGATTACCCCCGCAAAAATGGAGCGAGTTATGGGGGTGGAAGCGGCAGCGGGATTTTTAGAATCTTTGTTACCGGAAAACTTTATCTTTTCCCCTTCTCAGTTACAGTTGACAAAATTGGCCCTATTGGTATCGGATATTTTGGCAGAAGCGGAAAAAGAGTTAATCGATCTCAAGTATTCCCGTGGGGAAATTCGCACGGTAATCACGGTGATTAAGTGTTTACCTCCTCTCAAGGAGCCAGATAATTTAAGTCTGCGGGAACAGTATTTTATTTATCTAAATACGGGAAAAGTATTTCCTATCTTTGCCCTTTTTGCTTTATCGATGGGGATTAACAAAAATATCGTCGCTTCTCTGTTGACTTCCTATCTCGATCCCGATAATATTATCGCCCATCCCCGACCTTTATTAAGGGGCGATGATTTAATTAACCATTTACACCTGAAACCCAGTCCGATTATCGGTAAGTTATTAACCGAGGTACAAATTGCCCAAATTGAGGGCAAAGTTACAGTTTTTCAGGAGGCGATCAATTTTGCTAAAAAGTTATTATAAGTGGTTGGTTATAATTAAATTAAAAATGGATTTTAGGTTCGATCCCCCCTGCCCCCCTTGATAAGGGGGGTGCCGATAGGCGGGGGGATCTACCCTTGATAAGGGGGGTGCCGATCCCCCCTTAATCCCCCCTTAATAAGGGGGGCATCTGATAATTTTTAACGCCCACCTACTTAAGTGGTTGAAGAACACAGAAGTGAGGCTCTGTTCCCTATTGATAACCGTCCCTGGGAACTAATTTTCTGAGCGAATTTTAAACAAAAACACGATGCTGCAGAGAAGGCATTTGTCGTCGCACCTGTTGCAGACGTTGGGGATTAATTTCGGCAATTGCCACTCCCGCTTCTTCCCCCGCATCGGCTAAAACCACACCCCAAGGATCGATAATCATAGCGTGACCGTGGGTGTAACGGCGTTCATAATTATTGCCCGTTTGAGCAGGAGCTATTATATAACAAGTATTCTCGATCGCTCGCGCTTGTAACAAAACTTTCCAATGATCTTTCCCTGTAAAAGCTGTAAACGCCGCAGGTACAAATAAAACATCGGCTCCTTGCTGCGATAAATAGCGATAGAGTTCGGGAAAACGCACATCATAGCAAATCGAGAGGCCAATTTTGCCCAAGCTATCGGAGCCATAAATCGGCGGTAAATCGATTCCTGCCATGACTGTACTCGATTCCTGATAGGTGTTACCATCCGGGACATTGACATCAAAGAGATGGACTTTTTGATAACGGGCTAATTCCGCACCGTTGCCATCGACTAAAATAGCCGTATTATAAGCCTTATCGGGAATACCCGTCACCGGCACGGGAAAACCACCCCCTAAAATGGTCACTTGAAACCGTTGGGCCATGGTGCGGAGGAATTTATCGGCTTTGAGAGCAATAGTCTCGGACTGGGCGATTTTATCGGTTTCTGCCCCCATAAAGGCGAAATTTTCTGGTAAACCGATTAATTCCGCCCCTTTACCCACGGCAAGTTCGATCAATTCTTCAGCGGCAGCGAGATTTTTCTCTAAATCCGGCTGACTGGTCATTTGAATGGCGGCGGCGAGATAGGATTTCATGGGGGTTGAAGCTCTAGAGTCGGATAATCTCTGTAAAATTAATCATAACCTTCGATTATATCCAATTTCAGATATTTTGTCACCCCATGAGTAAAATTGTTTTCTGTGACTTTGATGGCACTATCACCGCCGTGGAAACTTTTGCGGGTATGCTCAAAGAATTCGCCCCCGATTTATCGGCCCAAATTATGCCCCAAATGTACGCTCGCACTCTGACTCTGCGCCGGGGTGTCCGTCAACTGCTAGAGTCGATACCGAGCCAAAAATACGCCGATATTCTCGCCTATGCCGAAAGCAAGCCAATTCGCCCCGGATTAGCCGAATTCCTCGCTTTTTTACAGGAGCAATCCATCCCTTTTATTATTATCTCCGGTGGTCTCCAAGGCATGATTGAAACGGTCTTAAAACGGGAGGGACTATTAGATAAGGTGACGGCAATTTATGGGGTCAATCTTCATACTCAAGGGGAATATCTGCAAGTTCACTCCGATTGGGAAAATGAGACGGAATTAGTGGCTAAAGCCTTGATTATGGCCAAATATTCGGGAGTAGAAACTATTGCGATCGGTGATTCTGTCACCGATATTACCATGGCTAGAAGGGCTGATCTAGTTTTTGCTAGGGATCGTTTAATCGATTATCTGCAAGCGGAAAATCAACCCTATATTCCTTGGGATAACTTTTTTGAGATTTGCGAATATCTGTTATTGAGAGATTAGGGATTAGCTGTTAATTAGGTAGGGGTTAAAAATTGTCAGATACCCTCCTTGGATTAAGGGGGGATCAAAGAGGGCGAATGCAATTCGCCCCTACAATAATATTATTGCGCCAATAGTAGGGGCGCACTGTGGTCAGTGAGTTTATCGAACTGCGTGCGCCCTGTAATATAGATATTTCGACCAAATTGAGATTTACTACCCTACTCTCAAGGGTAACAATAATTATAAATTTTTGTAAATTTGTGTTGGTTTACACTTGACAAAATCGGGGGGGGGTAAAATCCAGTTGTGGCTCTGTCTTGTCATTGAGGAACTAGCTTAAAATTTAGTGATTGGCAATTTTGGAAAAATCAATCTTTCTCCCTTGCCAATCTCGCTTAATTCGAGGTTTTCTCCTTTAAAGGGCATTCAGAACATTTGTTTGTTTATTTGTTTTGAGGAAACTTTCTGAACATGAAAACTTCAACTATCAATCATCTCGCCAAGCTAGGGGCTAATGCTTCAGCCATCACTTTTGGACTTCTGTTAGGCAGTCAGAGCGCCTTTGCTTTCACTGTCGGTTACTTCACTGATTTTAACCAAACAACCACCGCTCCTGCTGCACCGATTACGCAAGCTGGATACACTCCCGTCCAAATCTTGGATATTACTACTTTTAATCTATCCACTGTTGATGCGCTCATGGTCAATGAGTCGTCCAATGGTGGAATCTCGGCTGGTCTTTTGGGGCGGCTGGGAGATATCCAAACCTGGGTACAAGGAGGTGGTAAATTCATCGTTCATGATCGATTTGTAACTAATAATATCGGGGATCCTCAGTCAAATCCTTTGCTCGTAGGTGCTCCTACTACTCTACTCGATCGGGACTTCACTATATCTAGTGATATTGATGTCGTCCCACCGGGAACTACTTTAGTTACCAGCGGGCCTTTTGGGACAATTACAAACACATCACTGGATGGCGGAGATTCCTCAACTCATGGATTTGCCCTGCTTAACACCTTACCAGCAGGATCAACTCCAATTTTGCAGATTGATGGCAATGCCAATCAAATAGCGGCCTTTTCCTATGGTTTAGGTAGTGGATTTGTTTACTATGCGACTATCCCTCTAGATTATTACCTAGCGGGAAATGGACCAAATCCGCCGCGAGACAACTTCAATCAAATTTATGCCCCCAACGTGCTGGCTTATGCTGAAAGTCAAAAAGTTCCCGAACCTGCTTCAGTCTTAGGTTTACTCGCCATTGGTGTTCTTGGTGCGGGTGCAGCCTTGAAGCGCAAATTAAAATAAAAAACTGGTCAATCTAGCTTTAAATTAGCAGCGATCGCACTATATTGATAAAGTGCGATCGCTTTTTTGGGTTATAATAGTAGAAGTGTGAATGACTAAAGTAAAATTGAAAGTCTATCTTGATACGAGTGTTCTCAACCGAATCTTTGACGATCAGACTCAAGCCAGAATCTATTTGGAGTCAATCTCGATGCAATTAATTTTCCTGCTGGTGGAGAATGAAGCAATAGAAATTGTCTCTTCTGATGCGCTAGTATATGAAACCCAGCGAAATCCTTACAGCGACCGCCGCACTTTTGTCGAGCTAGTCCTGCAACAAGCTAGGCACTTTCAACTGATTACGGAAGAGGTCTTAGCAAGATCGCAGCAAATCGAAACCTCTGCTAAAATTAAAGGAGTAGATGCTTTGCATATTGCTTGTGCCGAAGCTATAGAAGCAGACTACTTCATTACCTGCGACGATCGAATGATTAAAAAATACAGTGGCACTCTTGCTGTTAAAACTCCTGTGGAGTTTGTCGCCATTATTTTCAACGCTTGAATTGAGAAAAATTACTATGAAAGTTCCAACAGATTTGACGATTCCTGAGATTGAGGAAATTAGAAAAGAGGGAGTTAAAGCTCTCGTAGAAAGATTGGGAATTGCTAAAGCGGCCTTCTTTCTAAGAGAAACATCATCCCAACCTCTAAATTATTTAGAAATTAAAGATCAGTTATTTGGTGAAATGACAGCGACGGATATTTACGATCAAATTAAAGGCGGCTATCACTGAAATGATTGAGGAAATTCGTCAAAAAGTTAGACAAAACCAATTGGAATTTTCTCAACACGCTGTCAATCAAAGTATCCTGCGTCAGATCAGTGTTCAAGAATTACGGGAGGCGATGGAACAAAGCGAAATTATTGAAGATTATCCAGCTGATAAGTATGGCGCAAGCTGTTTACTTTTGGGATTTACTCTAATTAATAGAGCCTTACACATTCATTGTAGCTATCCCTATCGCCCTTTGCTCAAAATTATTACCCTATATGAACCCGACCCAAATTTATGGATTGATTTTAAATCAAGGAGAACACCAGATGTCAACTAATTCTAGACCAGAAACCTTAATTGAACAAGAAGTTACCTATACCCTTGAAATCAATGGCAATTTTTTTATTATAGAAAATGTCCCCGCTAGAGTCTGTGTAGAAACAGGAGAGCGTTTTTTTGCACCAGAAACTGTCGAACGCTTGCAGGAAATTATCTGGGAAAATAAGCGACCAAAACGGGTAATTGAAACACCAGTATTTGACTTTGCTAGTTAGTGTTTAATAGAAAACTGGCAAATCGAGCAACAATTGAAGTCTTAAATTAGGGGCGATTGCGCTATATTTGTAGAGGGCGATCGCTTTTTTGTTTATAATAGTTAAAGACACGATAAATTGATTCAAGTCAAGCCCATGCCACTAACTCTTAATTTAACATCGGAAATCGAACAATATCTCAGCCAAAAAGCGACGGAGAAAGGTCTTTCTCTAGAAGATTATGTCCTCAAGCTACTTAAAGATACTATTTTAGAACAAGAAAAACAGACCAAACTGGTTAATTTACTTCAATCTTGGATTGATGAAGAAGATGAACAGGAACAACAAGAAACCGGTGAATATTTAATCGAAGCACTCGATCAAGATCGTTTATCTGAGCGTCCTTTATTTCCGGCTCACTTAAAGGGAGTAACTTGGTGAATAGAGTAATTTTATTAGATACGGGAATTATCGGTTTAATTACTAATCCTAAGCGAGCGCCTGAAAGTCTAGCTTGTAATTGTTGGCTACAAACACTAATTAAAGCAGGTATTAGGGTTATTCTTCCAGAAATTGCTGATTATGAGGTGCGTCGAGAGTTGTTACGCGCTAACAAGATTAAAGGAATTAAGCGACTGGATGAGTTAGCATGGGTTACGCTACCGCTAACCCATCCTACAAATAATCGTGCGTCCGTACTTATGACAAAATATCGATCGGGAGAAACTTTAACTCTTTTTTTGACTATCTCTGGTAATTAAATAATCATTGTTAAGTAGCTGGTTATAATTAAATTAAAAATGGATTTTAGGTTCGATTCCCCCTCAGTCCTAGGGTTGATTCATAGTAGGGTTGATTCATGAATCAACCCTACCCTTAGTCCCCCCTTGATAAGGGTGGTGTCTGATAATTTTTAACGCCTACCTACTTATCTCCCATTAACCTGAAGAGTATTTATCTAAAATCCTTATTCATCCCCTAAATAAGCTTCAATCACCGCAGGATTCTCCCTGACTGTAGCTGGCTCTCCCAAAGCGATTAACTTACCGAAATCTAACACGGCAATGCGATCGCATAATCCCATCACTAAAGGCACATGATGTTCGATTAACAGGACGGTTAGAGCTAAATTATCGCGGATTTGTCGAATTAGCTGACTTAATGACCCCTTTTCGCTGGGATTCATCCCGGCTGCCGGTTCATCGAGCAGTAATAACTGGGGTTGCAAAGCTAAAGCGCGGGCAATTTCCAAGCGTCTTTGATCACCATAGGCTAAATTACAGGCTTTCCGATTGCTTTGGTCGGTTAATCCGACTAAATCTAATAATTCCGCTGCTCTTTTATAGGTTTTTTCTTCCTCCCTTCTCGAAACTGGTAAACCCAAAATTCCCGTCCAAAGATTGGAGCTATTGTGAATGTGACCAGCGATCGCCACATTTTCTAAAGCCGATAATTCGCCAAATAAGCGCAAATTCTGGAAAGTACGGGCAATTCCCGCCTGAGCGATCTGGTGAGGACGATAATTCGCCAGACTGTCGCCTTGATAAATTAAATCACCACTCGATAGGGGAATTAAACCGGTGATCAGATTAAATAAAGTCGTTTTTCCCGCCCCATTGGGTCCAATTAAGCCAAAAATCTCGTTTTTTTGTACCTGAAAGGAAACCCCATCGACGGCGACTAATCCCCCAAATCGACGGGTGGCTCCCCGCACTTCTAATAAATTTGCTTGCATCCTTGTTAATAGATTAAATTAGTCGATTTTACTCGATCAAGACGATGGCAAGTAAGCATTGCACTGACCAAAAAAAGATATTTCTCAGGAGATTTACCCTGAAAGAATCAGTTTTAAAGATTTATCGGGCAGTTATTTTGATCAGAAAACATTCTACACAATCCCCACCAGATCAGCAAAACGGCTCACCACTACCAGCGAATCACTACCGATAACGAAAAACTGCCATAATTGCAGAAATGTCCTCATCTAGCCAAAAGGCGATCGCTATTGATGAAAAATGACGCTAAAATTATCGATCTCGTCATCCGGCTGTTTTTTCTCGGCCTGTTGTTATTTGCCGGTTTTACCCTGCTGCGTCCCTTCCTAACCATGATCCTCTGGGGAGCAATTCTAGCGATCGCTTGGTATCCGATCTTTCTCTGGTTAAAAAAGCTGCTCGCTGGCCGGGCGAAACTGGCCGCGGTTCTCCTCACCCTACTTTGTCTAGGGATTATTATCGGTCCGGTGAGTGGCATTGCAGCGGTTCTGGCGGGTAATCTGCGAACGCTGGCCGAATATATCGATACTGGTGCGGCGGTGATTCCCCCTCCCCCCGCCGATGTGGCCACCTGGCCGCTGATTGGCGAAAGGATTGCCGGTCTCTGGCAGCAGGCATCGGATAACACGGGTCAATTTCTTCAACGCTTCGAGCCACAATTAAAAGAACTGGGGAAAATCTCCCTTTCTCTGGCCACCAGTACCGGTCTGACGGTGCTGAAATTTATCGCCTCGATTCTGATTGCGGCAGCCCTCACCCTCTCCGCTAAAAATCTGACTCGCCTGATGAACCGGTTAGCGGAAAAGATCGCCCCGGGTAGAGGAATCGCGCTGGCCAGTCTTACCGCCTCCACCGTCCGCAATGTTAGCCGCGGTATTATTGGCGTTGCTATTATCCAGAGTCTTTTGATCGGCATCGGTTTAGTAACGGTGGGAACGCCTGCGGCCGGTTTATTAACTCTCCTCACCCTAATTTTGGGCATTCTCCAAATTGGCCCTGGTTTGATTGTCTTGGGGGCGCTCATTCACGCTTGGGTAACACTACCCTATTCCACCGCCCTATTATTTACAATCTGGATGATTCCCGCCACCTTGGTGGATAATTTCCTCAAGCCGATTTTAATGGGCCGCGGCTTGCCCATTCCCATGGTGGTGATTCTGCTGGGGGTGTTCGGGGGAGTGATCGCCTACGGGATTATCGGTTTGTTCGTCGGGCCGGTTCTGCTCGGTCTCTGCTACGAGTTAGTCAGGGCTTGGATTGGCGAGGATAGCCCCGAACCAGTGGTAAATAGCCATGATCAGCCAATCTAAGGGCGGATATGTCTAATTTTTACCTTGAAAAGGCTCACAGGTTTGGTAGTTGTCATCCGTGGCCACTACCTTATTTTTACCAGGAGTCGCTAGACTCAGTTTTGGGGCTTATGCAGAAACTCAACAAAATGCAGAAATATCTCCTAAAGAAATCATCTTTGGCCTGTAATCGCTAATCTTTGCTTCTCCTCTCATCCCTTAACCCCCCAAATGAGCATTGCCAAATTAATTATCTCGATCGTCGCTCGACTTTTGACCGGGGCAATTTTCTATCAACCGACAGGAGAGAAAATTATCGCCCTTACTATCGATGATCTACCCACTCCCAACGATCCGGAAGGAAAATCCACTGATCGCATTTTAGCAGCGATCGCCGCTCATAATCGAGAAAAAGCCAGCCCGGCAACTGCCGTCAAGGCGACTTTTTTTCTGATCACGGGACACCTACAACCTAACTCCACCTTGATTGAGAGCCTCATCGCCCAAGGTCACGAAATCGCTAATCACGGCACCCAAGATCTGCGTACCAGTCAACTGGCTGCCGACGCTTTTGCTAGTCAGTTTCGGGAAGCTAACGATATTTTAAGTCGTCTTGCCGGTCTTGCACCGCGCTGGTATCGTCCCGGTCAAGCCTTCTATAATCAATCTATGCGCTCGTTTTTGGGGAAATTCCCCGGCTACGAGTCCCGATTTGCCCTCGCTTCCATGATCCCTTTAGATACCGGAAAAGCAACGAATCACCCTCAATTTACCACTTGGTATATCTCGCAATTTATTTTCCCCGGGGCGATTTTAGTGCTTCACGGTGGGTCTCCCGAAAGAGATGAAAACACGGCGATCGTGCTGAAGAATTTATTAGCGAAATTACACGATCGAGGTTATCAGGTGGTGACTCTCAGTCAATTAGTTGATCACAAACGTTATTAAGTAGTCGTGCAAAATTAATTTCTTGGTTAGGATAGGCAAGAGGCAAGAGGCAAGAGGCAAGAGGTAGTTAGATCTGTGGAATTAATTTTGCTTAGGTACTTAGGTAATATTTTAAGAACAAGAAAAGATGATGGTAATCTGACAACATTTAGTGATAACGGTGGCCAAGAGATTTTCATCAATCTCGATGGACTTGTTCCCCCTGAAAAATCCTGTATTTTTTAACAAGTCAGACTAAATCTTTCCAGGAGGAGTTGCAATTTTTTTCTTGGCATAAGTTGCTATTTGAGAGACGAAAATATAGAAGCAGCTGATTATTTACTAACCTACTTTTTTTTAATTTTTAACGGGTTAGGACTGAGATATACTGAAATGGTTGCTTATAGATCACTACTATGGGACGTTTAGCGCTGATCAGCGTGACTGACAAAACCGGAATAGTTGACTTTGCCCGTCAGCTAACAGAAGAGTTTGATTTTGAAATTATTAGCAGTGGAGGAACCGCCAAAACGCTCCAAGCGGCGGGGATTCCCGTGATAAAAGTGGGAGAATACACAGGTTCTCCTGAAATCTTGGGCGGAAGGGTGAAAACTCTCCATCCTCGCATCCATGGCGGTATTTTGGCTAGACGGGATTGGCAGTCAGATTTAGCGGAAATGGAGGCTAATCAAATTCGTCCTTTTGATTTGGTGGTGGTTAATCTCTATCCCTTTGAACAGACGATCGCTAATCCTGAAGTTACCACCGCTCAGGCGATCGAACAAATCGATATCGGTGGTCCGGCGATGTTACGCGCCTCGGCTAAAAATTTCGCCCATTTGACTGTCATCAGTAACCCGAAGTATTACGAGCAGTATTTAAGCCAATTACGGCAAAATAACGGCGAAATTTCCCTGGAATTCCGTCAAAAAATGGCGGGGGAAACCTTCGCTTTAACCAATGCCTACGATGGTGCGATCGCTGCCTATTTCGCCAGCTTAAACGGGGAAACGACTCGCTTTCATTTGGCAGGAAATGCCCTACAAACCCTGCGTTACGGCGAAAATCCCCACCAAAGTGCCACTTGGTACGGCAGCGGGACAATGGCTCACGGTTGGGGAAAAGCGACCTTATTACAGGGAAAAGAACTAAGTTATAACAATTTAGTCGATTTGGAAGCAGCCCGCCGTTTAATCGCCGAATTCGGCAGTAAAAAACCGGCCGCCGCTATCTTGAAACACAATAATCCCTGTGGGGTGGCGATCGGTGGTAGCTTAGTGGAAGCTTATACTAAAGCTTTTAATGCCGATGCTATCTCGGCTTTTGGGGGTATTGTTGCCCTAAATCAAGCCATAGACGAAGCAACCGCTAAAGAATTAACGAAAACCTTCCTAGAATGCGTGGTTGCCCCCGATTGTAGCCCCCAAGCCCGGGATATACTCGCTAAAAAGTCAAAAGTGCGGATTTTATTGCTGCCGGACTTAACCACGGGAGAAAAACAAACAGTAAAAGTTATCGCTGGCGGTTTTCTAGTACAAGCGGCCGATGATGTGGTAGAAACCCCGGAGGAGTGGCGCGTGGTGACAGAAAAACAACCCACTGCCGCACAATTAGCGGAATTACTGTTTGCTTGGAAAGTATCTAAGCACGTTAAATCTAATGCTATTGTGGTGACAAAAAATCAAACTACTTTAGGCGTTGGTGCAGGGCAAATGAATCGCGTTGGTTCGACGAAAATTGCCCTTGAACAAGCAGGGGAAGCGGCCAAAGGTGGCTATTTGGCTAGTGATGGCTTTTTCCCTTTTGATGATTCTATTCGCACGGCGGCCCAGTTTGGCATCGAGGCAATTGTTCAACCAGGAGGTTCTTTAAAAGATCAGGATTCGATTAATGCCGCTAATGAGTTAGGTTTAATTATGGTCTTAACAGGCATTCGTCATTTCTTGCATTAATACAAAGTTAGGGTGTGTTGCTGCTTAAATTAACGCACCCCAACAAGTTATTAATTATCGGTTAATTTCCCGGCTCAATAGTCTTAAATTTGCCAAAAGCGCGAGGATGACCTGCTTTTTGAGAACAAAGAAAATAGCGTACAGGTTCGTAATGATTTTCAGCACTAAAAGGAGAAAAGAAATGATTTGCGAGTAAATCTTATCGCACACAGAAAGCATTTGCTCCTGAAAAAATACAAGCTTCGTTTTAGCCGTTAGGCATGACCCAAAATAGCACTTACAGGACTGGGATATAGAGGAAAAATTGTCAACAAGATATTAGACATCTCCAAAAATTTATAAGCCAGTCACAGCAAGGAAGACAGGCAGATTAGACCAAGAGTCAAAATTAGCTCTAAAAACCGATTAATTAGGGTTTAAAGAGACAAAATAGAATTTTGACAGAAAACTATGGCTAATTATAACGTCAATTACTTCCCCTGATTGCTCCCATTCTATTACTTCTAAAATTAGCGCACTAATTCTCAACCTTACTAAGCCACAAACGGTAAGTAAAATCGAATTTGCTTAAAGTTTGCCGACAGATTTTTGTGTCGCTCGTCGGACCAGGTTGACCAATAACTACTCGAGTAAAATAGGTGTGAATTCCAGAATTTAACCAACAGTCTTTGATTTTAGCGATAATCTCAGTTTTAGCGGGTTTATTCGGGCAAATAGTGCAAAGAGCGTGAGCATACAAGTGAGAGCGCACCAAATCGGAACCCTGCCAAGATTTCTTGATTTTATCTTGTTCGGCCGAAGTGTCCCCAGAAATTTGATAGGAATAAGCCTGAAATTTTCTTAGCTGATATTGTGATTACCCCTAAAATAGGGTTTACCCTTGACCAAGAATCTCTCGATAGGATAGGGGGGACAGTGCAAAAGCAATAAACTCTGATACCATTTTCCAAAAAGTAAGTCCTACTTTTTGAAAAATGGTATTATCGGGGTTTGGTTGTCAGTCGTTTGATCGCTGTTCCATCAAGCTTTTTTTTGTTTGGGGTCTCTCTTCAGAAAAATTTGCTATGATATAGGGGACTATTTAGTATTTGGTAAAAACAACCATAAATGCCGCCGTGTTCACAACTGTTCAACCCGCAAATCGATCGAGCTTACCTGATGACCTATTTACAGCAATTAAAGAGCTTAAACGGGAATTAAACGCCGTTATTCTGGCTCACTACTATCAAAATTCTGACATACAGGATATAGCTGATTATATTGGTGATTCTCTCGGTTTATCCCAACAGGCTGCCCGAACGCCAGCAGATGTGATCGTATTTGCGGGGGTTCACTTCATGGCAGAAACAGCTAAAATCTTAAACCCAGATAAGTTGGTATTGCTGCCGGATTTAGATGCGGGATGTTCTTTAGCTGATAGTTGTCATCCTCAAGATTTTGCTCGTTTCAAAGCTCAATATCCCGATCATATCGTGATTTCCTATATCAATTGCAGTGCAGAAATTAAAGCCATGAGTGATATTATCTGCACCAGTTCCAACGCAGTCAAAATAGTTAACCAAATCCCTGCCCATCAACCGATTATCTTCGCTCCTGATCGCAATTTAGGCCGTTACGTCAGTCAGCAAACTGGTAGAGATTTAGTTCTCTGGCAGGGTAGTTGTATTGTCCATGAAACTTTTTCCGAACGCAAGATAATAGAATTAAAAGTTGCCCATCCAGAAGCAAAAATTATCGCCCATCCTGAGTGTGAAACATCGGTTTTACGCCATGCCGATTATATTGGTTCCACGACGGCACTATTAAATTATTCTCTGAAAAGTTCTGAAAAAACCTTTATTGTCGCCACAGAACCGGGGATTATTCACCAGATGCAAAAATCCGCCCCAGAGAAAGTATTTATACCCGCACCAGCTTTAAATAACTGTGCTTGTAATGAGTGTCCCTACATGAGACTGAACACTCTCGAAAAATTGTATCTCTGTATGCGAGATAAAACTCCAGAAATTACTATTTCTGAAGATTTAAGAGTTAAGGCACTGTTGCCGATTCAAAGAATGTTAGAAATGTCTTAATCAGTTATCAGTTATCAGTTATCAGTTATCAGATGTGAGTTTTCAGTTGATTAGACATCTGCAAAAATTATAACCCAATCAGAGCTTGCTTTGATAACTTGTACTAATTAGTAGTTCGGCACTGAAATATATATCTGTCGTTGCTAATTCAATTTAACTGAAAAAATCTGGGGACATTAAAATCATTTTTATTTGGGTAAGTTGCTTGTCTAGACAAAATTTTAGTCTTGAGATAATATTAGGTAGAAGTCCACTGATTACTGATTACTGATTACTGATTACTGAAATGCTGAAGATAAATTTTTTCGTTGTGTTTGATCGATTGAAAAAAATCGACAATGGCACGAGGATAATTAACCCCTAAAATCACCCCATAACGCTTTTGTTCCTCTGGAGATAATTTATAAGGTTCGTGAATTTTATCGCCTTTTATTAGGGCTAATTCGGGCAACCAGTGACGTAAATAATCACCTTTGGGATCATAATCTCTCGACTGTTTAGGGATATTAAAATAACGAAATCCTCGTGCATCATTGCCAACACCAGCAGTGTAATTCCAATTACCCCAATTACTACAGACATCGTAATCAACTAATAATGACTCGAACCATTCTGCTCCCATACACCAATCAATACCGAGATTTTTGGTCAGAAAACTAGCGACATTTTGCCGGCCACGATTTGACATAAATCCTGTAGCGGCTAATTCTCTCATATTAGCATCTACAAGGGGATAACCGGTTTTTCCCTCACACCAGAGATTAAATCTTTCCCAATCTTCTAGCCAAGGTAAATAAAGTTCTTGCAAACCAGATTTATAAAAGATTTTATTACCGTGTTTACTGCAAATAAATCGGAAAAAATCTCGCCATAATAATTCAAAAATCAGCCAATAGGTAGAGTCATTTTTTACTCTTGTTTGCTCATATTTTTGTACTTCCTCATAGATATAACGGGGGGAAAGACAGCCAAAACTTAACCAAGCTGAGAATTTTGAGGAATAATTAGTCCCTAACATTTCATTGCGGGTTTCTTTATAGGTTTTTAAGGAATCACTATCCCAAATATATTCTTTAACCCGTGATTTTCCTGCCATTTCACCCCCTTGAAACGACAAAACACCTCCTCGGTCTAGAATTAGTTCTGTTAAGCCTAAATCGTTTAAACTAGGAAGGTTTCCCAAATCTATTTTAGGTAATTTTGTCAACTTTTTCGGCGTGGGATAAGTTGTTCTTATTTGCCAATGACGTTCTACTTGTTTACGAAAATTAGTAAATAATTCCGGCAGGTGATTAAGGGTAAAAGGTAAGTCATCAGGATGGTATAAAGTGGCTGTCCAAAAAGTTTTTATCTGCACGGGAACCCTTGATAAAGCATTATTTACAGCTTTTTCTACCGCTAATTCCTCTGCTGTTACCTCTTGATGATAATAAACCTTCGCTATCCGCAATTCTTGAACTAATTGCGGGATAAGTTCTTCTGGTTTTCCCCGTCGGATAATTAAATTACCGCCTAAATTTTCCAGAGATTGTCGCAAATCTGCTACGCTTTCTAATAAAAATTTAGCTCGGAACTTGCCAGTTTTTGGAAACCCGTAGGAAGTAAGACCAAATTGACGCTCATCAAAACAATAAAAGGGAATTATCTCTAATTGTTCTTGAATGGCTCGATAAATTGCCTCGTGATCGTGAACCCGCAGATCATTGCGATACCAGATTAAAACCCGCATTTAACATCAATTAAAAGTTGATAACCGATCAATAAGTAGTTAGGTGTTAAAAACCATCAGACACCCCCCTTATTAAGGAGGTATTAAGGGGGGATCGAAACCCCCCTTATTAAGGGGGGATATATCTTTATTGTAATTATCTCTTCCCGTAGTAATGGCCATAGTAACGATAATTGTGGTCTTTCCGACTAACATTATTAGCCACTAAACCTAACACAGAAATGTGAGATAATCTCAGATCTTCGAGCAGATTTTTAAGCACAAAGCGATCGGTTTTGCCCAGTTTGGTGACGAGAATCAGTCCGGTGGCCATGGCGGCGAGAATTTTCCCATCGGCAAAAGCGGCGATCGGTGGTAGATCATAGATAATTAGATCGAAGGCTTGCTCTTGCTGTAATTGCGAGATCATCTCCTGCATTCTCTGGGAAGAAAGCAAGCGGGTTGGATCTGGGGGAATTGAACCGGCGGTAAGAATCGATAAACTCTCGTAGCGGGGTAGGGATTGAATTGCCTCGTTCCAATCGAGATTCTCGGCGATGACATTACTAAGGCCGTGGTCGTTATCGAGATTAAGTCGCAGGTGAACCTGGGGTCGTCGCAGGTCGGCATCCACCAGTAAGACTCTTTTTCCCATACTAGCGGCAGCCTTAGCGATATTTATTGATATGGTGGTTTTACCATCTCCCGGTGATACAGAACTAATCACGAGGGACTTGAGGGGGGAATCGGAACCGAGGAGGCGAATATTGGTGTTAAGAGTGCGGAAAGCTTCCGAGAAGGGGGAGAAATTATAGTAGGAGGGGTTTTCGTCGGCCGATTTCCCAGTAGTATTAGGGATAGTAATTTTGCGATCGCCGACTGTTAACTGAGGTAGGGCCGCGGTGATCACTTTTTCGATCATACCGAGGTCTTTTTGCCAGGGAATTGCGCCCAAAAGGGGTAGTTTGGTATCTTCTTTTATTTCATCTGCACTGTGGTGAACGGGGTCTAATCTTTCAGCTAAAAAGGCCGCCCCTAGGCCTAGTAACAGACCACCGATAACCCCTAAAGCCAGATTTCGCACGGGTTTAGGAGAAACAGAGTTTTCCCCTACCTCTGGAGGGGAAATTATTTGCCAAGGCACGACCTGTTGTGCCACCTGTAGCTGTAATTTTTGCTGTTGCTCCAGAAAACGGTCAAGGCTGGTGGTGGCAATTTCCAATTCTCGCTGCAAATCCGTATAACGACGGGCCAAAGCCGCAAGATTTTTGACCGAGTCTTTCTGTTGTTCGAGGGCCCGGGCAAGGGATTCTACCTTAATTTCTAGGGTTTGGAGACTGTTAGCGGCTTCCACCAATTGTTGGGTTAATTCTACCCGCAGAGCGCTCTGAGATACCAAAGCCGGGGAATTACCCACTGTCTGGGGCAGTTTTTCTCCTAGAGTTCTCTGGGCCTCTTTTTGCAGTAGGGGCAGTAAATTGGCTCTTTTTTCCTCTAGGGTGGCAATTATCGGGCTATCTTTCCCGAAAACTGCCGATTGTTTCGCCAATTCCACTTCTACTTCCTGCAGCTGCTTGAGCAAATCTTGATAACCGGGAGATTCACTGAGATAAGTAGCGATAATTGCTTGATTAGGGGCTAATCCCACCTGTTGCTGTAAAGCTTGATAGCGAGAGTTAATTTCGTTAAGGGCAACTTGGGCTGCCCGATAATCTTGTTCAGTATTGGTTAACTGTTGTGATAAACGAGTCGCCTCTTTATCGGGATCGAGGAAATTGTATTGCTGCCGGAATTGCTGCATTTGTTTTTGTAGAGAATTAACTCGTTCCCGCAGCACAGGCAATTGAGCGTTAACAAAATCTAAGCCTTGATTAATTTCGGTCTTGCGTTCCTGAGAACTATAGTTTAGGTAATGACGAGCTAAATTGTCTAAAACCAACTTAATTTTTTCCAGTTCCTCATTTTGATAGGAAATTTCTAAAACTTTCGTCTCTTTTAATTGACTAATTTCGAGATCAGATTTGCCAGTTTCACTAATTAAATCACTGTAGGTAAAATCGGGATACTTAGGGGTTATTTTACTAAGGATGGGGTTAAGAAGTTGAGGACTGGTTAAAACGGCGATTTGGGTATCATAATCGATGTCTTCACCACCTAACTGAGGTAGAATATCTTGAGCTGCCAGTCTGGAAGAACTTTTATTTTCCTCAATGGGTTGACCGATGAGCAGCTGGAATTTACCTTGATAGATAGGGGTTTTTAAGAAAGTATAAGCAGCGATCGCACCCGTCACCCCTAGGGTGATGCTAGCGATTACCCACCAGCGATGCTTGATGACAGAAAAGAATTGACGCAGGTTCAGTTCCTCTTCTTCCTGCGTCGGGGAGGGGATAAAAGCCGGTTGGGCAAAAACTGGCAGATTTGCTTGACTTTGGGTTTTTAAAGCCCCATTTTGTTGATTGTTCATCATTAATCAAATAGTCAAGGGATAACTGTATTAAAAGATTTTCCGGTGGCAATCTGGCTCGATTAGTCACCGCTCAATCATAACACCGTGCTACAATGACAACCCTAGTTTTTCCAGTAATTACCAAATAAGGTGCGTTTAACCTAGTCAATGCCACTGGCTGCTTGATATACCCCCCCCCTGAACGGTTACAAATTATGTGCTATCCTGCCAATGGCAATACTCATTTGCTCTTATAACAAGCTAAACCGCCATAACCACCATCACACGAGAGCCTAAATGACAATCCCATTAGCACCTCGCATCTCTGATACTTTACCCCCCATTACCTGGGAGAAATTGCCAGCGGATTTTGTCCTCCCTGATGAACCAGTGGAAAGCACCCTACAACCCCTCCTCGCGGCGGCTTTGCGAGAATCTTTAGAATTAGCCAGTTTAATTGTGGAAGCGAGTCTTATTGCTTCTATAGTTATTTCAAATAAGAACGAGACACTAGGCGACACAATAAGTACGAATAATTTCATCAAGGGGTGTCCCCACAGGAGCATACATTCTTGCCCTCTTTAATGCACTAAAATCATGTTCGATATCATTTAAATCAGGAG